>CAYPYC010000097.1:0-4943 GCA_964414905.1 uncultured Dehalococcoidia bacterium | reverse complement strand
AAATACCCGATGAATGGGATATTAACTATTCTAACCCAGATTTTGTTCATATATTTCCAAATAATAATAATTTGCAATATGAAAGTTCGGCTTTGTTAATAACTTCTAGGACTATAGATTCAGATAAATATCCTACAATTGAAGCTTATGCTAGAGATTGGACAGTTGGACCTGGAGCAGATGTTTTTTCCTTCAATATTGAAAGTCATTTGGTGTTGCCACATTTATATCCATTGCAAGCAGATCAATATCTCATATCTTATTCCTTAGGTAGAAATTTACTCAAAAAGCGAAGAGATATTAGATATCTTTTAGGCAGACATGTTATAACAGTCACTGCGTTTGCTCCTGTTTATAACTGGACAACGTCAAGTGACTTTTTTACTGCTATGATTAACAGTCAAAATTCTTTTGATCCAACGTCTTATACAAATGCTCAATATAACTATTCTGTTTCATACCCCTCGTTTTGGAAGACATATCCTCCTGAGATGATTGGAGGATACAAGGTAACGGACATTGAAAGTTCCTTGGAACTACGCGTTTTAATTTATGAAAATGAAGGTCATGAGTTCATTTCCGAATATGCTGAATCAAAGGGTGTAGCATTTGGTGATGATACTTCAAATGGCAAAATATTGTCTAAGCATATAGCCTATGCTACTAGAAATAATCCAAGTTACCGAATAGATTTCCAATATGAATATAAAGAAGAATTGGTCAAAGGGGCTGCTTTGGTAACACTTACAGATTCTAAAGCAATATGGGTGTTCGTCAAATCTCTAAAGAAAGAATGGGATGATTTAAGCCCTATAATCGATCAATTATTTATCAGGTTTATAGTAGAAAATTAATAAGTTGATTCAATTAAGATACTTGGTTCCCAATATGATATCCTGCATAGGCTGCGATTAGTCCGAAAATTATGCTTAAGATAATATTTAGTGAAGCTTTTACGTATTGACCAGATTGCCATAGATTGAGGCTTGTTACCGTTAAAGTGGAGAAGGTTGTGAATGATCCTAAGAATCCTATAGTGATAGCATCTCTAACGGTATTAGAGAAGTTTAATTTGTAAGTCGAAATGGAAATTAAGAGTCCAAGTATGAATGAGCCCGACATATTAACTATGAAGGTGCCCACAATATTTTCCATGCCGAAATACATTGTTAATTTATCGATGCTATATCTGGTTATAGCTCCGCCGGCTCCTCCTATAGCGATTAACAAATAGCTCATTCCATTCCTTTTTTATGATTCCAAGATGTGCATGTTTTATATTTTTGATTATAACAATTTAAAATATCATTGGTGCAAAACTGGTTAAAGTTTCTTTTATGTCATGTTACGATAATTCGATAAGATTGCATAATTTGATGAAAATGGTTGGTGGATTAAACGATGAATAGAATTCTTGTAACTGGAGCATGTGGTCAAATAGGTTCCGAGTTGGTGCCGGAATTGCGCAATAGCTACGGTGCAGAAAATGTTATTGCCTCTGGCCATGTAACAACTCCATCTGAAGATATTAAGAATGGAGGTCCTTTTATTGAAGTTGATGTCACAGATTATGATGAGGTAAATGCAGCAATAAAAGATTATAAAATTGATACCGTCTATCACTTAGCATCTATACTATCTGCTTTAGCAGAATCAAAGCGTCAAATAGCTTATAACGTTAATTTCACAGGATTGAACAATGTTCTTGAGAGTGGTGTTCAAAATAAATTAGAAAGAGTCATGGTAGTGAGTTCAATTGGTGCTTTTGGACCCGAAACTCCAGGAGCTAATACACCTAATGAGACTATACAAAAACCTACAACTCATTACGGTATATCAAAAGTATTTACAGAATTATTGGGAAATTATTTTTCTATTAAATTAGGTCTAGATGTGAGGGGAGTAAGGCTGCCAGGGATAATAAGTTGGAAGGTTGAACCAACTGCTGGTACAACTGATTATGCGGTAGAGATTTTTTATAAGGCTATAGAGAATAATCATTATCTTTGTCCGCTTGGTCCGGATACAAGATTGCCGATGATGTACATGCCGGATGCGATATCTGCCCTAATGAACTTAGCGGTGGCTGATGCCACTAATTTGAAACATCATGCTGATTTTAATGTTAATGCGATGAGTTTTACTCCAAATGAACTTGCCGTTGCAATTCGCAAAAGATTGCCCGAGTTTCGTATAGAATATGAAATCGATCCATTGAGGCAGGGAATAGCTGATTCTTGGCCCGATAAACTAGATGATACAGTAGCTAGAAATGAGTGGGGATGGTCACCTAAATTTGGATTAGATGAGTTGGTTGATGATATGCTCGAAAACCTTTCAATTAAATTAGGTGGGTCGGCTTGATGTTCAATATTAGTGTAGATGTAGGATTGCTGTTTTAATTTTGAATTCAGATGGTTGTTTCAGCTATATTTATAATTTAGATTAATTACAAAATCATATGATATTTAGTTCTTCAACATGTGCAAAAAATGTGTAAATTGATAAGAGTTGGAATAATAGGAGCTGGCAATAGTTTAGTAGAAACGCACATTCCTAGACTAACTAAGATTCAAAATGTTCAAGTAAGTGCTATATCCAACCGAACGATTAAATCTGCTGAGATTGTATCTGAAAAATTTAAAATACCTGCTGTATTTTCTAATTGGATGGAATTAGTGGAATCTGATGAAGTAGATGCTGTTATGATTGGGACTTGGCCATATACTCACAAAGATATGGTGGTAGCTAGTTTGAATAACGGAAAACATGTTTTGACCCAAGCAAGAATGGCAATGAATTTAAATCAAGCACGTGAAATGCTCAAAGTATCATTGAGTCATCCTAAATTGATTGCTCAAATAGTACCTACACATACTCCAACGATTGTTGAAGAAAAAGCAATAATTACTTTAATAAATAAAGGGTTCATTGGAGAATTAGCTTATATAGATGCTGTGCAACATAACGGTTTTTACGATGAAAACGAGAGTCCTTTTTGGCGAAAGGACATTGAGTTAAGCGGGTACAATATAATGAGTTTAGGTCAAATAGCTGAAGGGATGATTAGATTGTTTGGTTCATTCTCTTCAGTTGCTGCAACTACAAAATTGCATAATCCGAGAGTTGGTTTTGAGGATGGTAGTAGCAAATTGGCGACAATACCAGACCATGTTGACGTTATATGTGAATTGCATTCAGGTATAACTGCACATTTGAGATCCAGCGATGTTGTTGGCTTAGATTCAAGCCAATTATTAATATTCGGAACAGAAGGAATATTGAGATTCGATTATGACACAAAAACTTTATATGGCAGGCATAAAAACGAAAAAGAATTGTATCAAATAGAAATACCGGGTCAGATGGAAGAAGAGTTTGATGTAGCAGATAGATTCATAGGCGCTATTAGAGGGCAAACAGATGTTTCACATACAACTTTTGAGGAAGGTGTCAAATACATGGAATTTACAGAAGCTGTATCGATAAGTTCCAAATATGGTGAAACAATAGATTTGCCACTGTAGGTTATATATAGCCGATATACTTTAATCTATCTATAGAAAATTGTCTGCTTTTGTTGTTTTCTCGATTAGTTATCCAATCAGGATGCCTTGTTAATAAAGGAAAAGTAGCTCGTGCGCGTTTCTCCTGTTCTACGGCTTCATGAGCGGAGGCAATTTGTTCTTTCGTGATAGGGTTTTTGAAGTAACCTAATGTTATTAATCTTCTGTCTTCAGAACCTCCATAGCTGCCATGCCATAAGTGATTGTCGAACATAATGACATCACCTAGTTGAATCCTAGTGTTATAAGCTGGAACTTCTTGAACATCTAAACCGCCAGAATCCGTTTTGATTTCTTGCAGGTCGAAAGATTCTTTCAAACGAATATTTTTGAAGTCAGAGTGTAGCGGTTCTTTATGAGAGCCAGGTATAACTCGCAGAGCTCCTGTATTCTCATTCAAACTTTGAAGATATATTCCAAATTTTAACCCTTTCCAATGTTTGGCTTGGGTATCTGGGTGCCAATCAGTTTTATTACCTGAAAATGAATTAGCTGAACTGAATGACCCAATTGCTTGGCCTTCTAAAATTTGGTTTGCTATATCAAGAAATTTGTTTTTTTCCAATATAGAAGCTAAATATGGCGTGTCCGGACCCATATTCCACCAATTTAACTGTTTTCTAAAACTCTGTCTTTCGGTTTGACTGTCTGCTATGGCTAATCCAACCTCAAATTCAGAAATTATTGTTTTAAGCTCTTTATGATCAAGCATATTTTTCATTAAGATGAAACCAAATATGTCATAATGTACAAGCTCTTCTTTAGAAAGCACTATTCTATTTCTCCTAATATCTGTAATTGTTACTTGAGTTAACCGTTAATTTCAATTTATTATCAGCCAAATCCGACATTTTTCAAATAATTGCGAGTTCTTTTAGCAATAAGTAGTGGCATATTATGGTTGGGTTGATACATGTCTTGTTCAACAGTGATTATCCCTTTATATTTGTTTTTTTTAACAATTTTTGCAAACGTTTCAAGATTTATTATTCCTTTATCCGGCTCACAAAAAACCCCTTTTGAAATTGCTTCAATCATAGAGGAATTTTTGTTTCTAATTTGATTTGATATACCATGGTCCAAGTTTTTGAGATGGATATAAGTAATCCGTTCATTATGTTTTTCAAAAAACGAGATTGGATCGCCACCTGTGTAAGCATGATGGCCAGTATCAAGTAGCAAAGATACAAGGCTTGGGTCTGTACAGTCAAGAAATTTTTCTATTTGCTGTTCGGTTTCTATATGAGTTTCGGCGTGAGGATGAAATACTGTTGGCAGATTGTACGCTTCCATAGCTAATTGTGCAAATTTGTGAGTGTTTTCGATAAAGATTTTCCATTGTTCTTGATCTAATACTTTATCAATCTTAGTAATTCC
>CAYPYC010000096.1:439-4945 GCA_964414905.1 uncultured Dehalococcoidia bacterium | reverse complement strand
TTCAATTGCCTATTTTTCTCTTCAAGTAACACCAAACATGAATAATTTGCCGTCTATTCAACTAATTGGATGTGAATTAGTATGGACGCAGTGACAGGAGGAAACATGTTCATAGATTTGATGGAAATGATTATAACTGACAGATCTAAATATGCGTGTGATACGACATATCAGAAAGATTTGTCCTGTAGAGCATGTGAGGTTACTCCACATAAAGTTACAACAGTTAAAGAGTCTTCAAGTGAAAGTCATGAGTTTGAAGACGGCAAACATACAACAAAAGGGGTTTCATCTTTTGTTGGACATATGTTTGGATACATGCACAGTTAAGTTCTATCCTCTTGAATTTAATTTACATATCTACCAACTGTAAAGTAATTCACCCAAAATAACTCGCGTATCAATCCCAAATAGGTCTTGTACTTAATATCAATCCTACTATTGAAAGTACTATTCCTAAAATCAATACAAATTTATTGATTGAAATCTTATTGCTGTAGTTTGCTCCGAGATAACTTCCCAAAGCAGCTGAGCTAGCCATGAGAATCATCAAACCGTAGTCTACCTGGTTGTTGAAAGAATGGCCAATAACTCCTGCAATCCCCATAAAAAATCCTATGAAGAGGTTAGACCCTGCGGCTATGCGTGGTTCGATTTTTAGAATTCGGATTATCGCAGGTAATCTGATGCTTCCTAATATCAATCCAACTGCTCCCCCTAAGGTACCTATCGATAATCCTAAACTGGATTCTATTGCGATAGAAGTTTTGTTGAATTTACCTTTAGTACCTTCGATGTTTGTTCCGAGAGCGTCACTCATTTTCTGCTTTTTCGATAATCCCAGGATGATGAATTCCACTCCTTGCCATAGAACTAATACCCCAGCACTAATTAGTAATAAATCTATAGGTACATGCGGAGATAATAAACCTCCGATAAAAGTCCCCGCTGTTGCAGGTATGCCCATAAATAAAATGATTCGTTTGTTTATGTTGTTTTCTCTTATATGCTTAACCGCACCGAAAAAAGATGATACAGATGAGATGATAATATTTGTTCCTGCTGCTATTCGAGGATCAATACCTAAAAGTAACATAGCTGGAAGGCGGATTGTCCCGAGAGCTAAACCTACTAATCCACCAAGAACTCCAACGAAAAAGGAAATTATGGTTAGAACTACAGCTACTAAAATGGATATATCTGAGGCGAATGTGTACAGCATTGTGAATAAGATATTTTTCTCAGCAGTTCAATAGGACTTCTATTCAGGTGAAATGTTCAACTTGGTGTAATCTGAACCATCGATATTTAATGTCCCTTCTATCGTAACTGCATTAATAACATTTTCTGAATTGATCCAAACGTTTACAGTTATAGGACCTGATCCTGAACCTTCCGCTATATTAGATATTTGATTTGAGTTTATATCTCCACTAATTCCTCTATGGGAAACGTTATTTATCCATTTAGAGGTTCCTTCTTGGACATTACTTAAACCTGATAGAAAGGAATGCAATTTGGAAGATTCTATTGCAGTTGCCAGTTCTTTATTGTCGGTTTCGACCGAAAGAGCAAAAGTCCTAGAATCTTCGTTTAATGTTGTTAAAGCTAAATTAAACGTTTCATCGATTCCTACAGTTACTGTTGGTGTTGGAGTAGCCTGATATTCAGTTCTAGTTCCCCGCTGGAACACTGGACTTTGCGGACTAGATTTACCTGAACCCTTACAGGAATCGTTGGGGTCTCTAAAAAGTACGAAAAGACCATAATGTTCTTTGTCTACAACAGGTAAACCTCCACCGCCTCTAAGTTCATCTAATTTAAGCCATGGATTAGGCATAACGTTTTCTGTATATAAGTACAATCCAGTTATTTTATCTTCGTAGTTATATACGATCAAATATTCTGAATCTTTGTAATATTCTTCTGATAAATAAAACTTTCCTCTTCCGAAAGAGCAGAGCACAGGGTCCTGGAGTCCAGCCGCTACAGCCTGTGCTCCAGTAAAAGGTAATTCCTTAGAACCAGTGATGATTGGACCGTTGCCTGCGGAATCATAACCTATTGATGCTATGGTTATGGGACCGAGATCGATGTGTCTGACCTTGTTAGTAGAAGAAATTATGAGTAAGACAATTATTGCTACTACAGCAGCTACAGCAAAACTAGCAAAAAAGGTTATCAATAATTTCTTGCTGATATTTGAAGCTAGAGTAGTCATTCAATATTTCCTAAAGGCTACAAGCATTTGACGGATTTTGGAAATAAATAGGTAGAGCCCAGTGTGAGCCTTCAATTACAGTTATATTGCTAGGAATGACTAAGGTTTGAGAATTAATCCAAGGATTAGACATAGATTCATAACTGTATAGGTAGACCCCAATTAGATCACCTATATTGTTGTAAACAAGCAAATTAGGCATTTCGGCATGGGAAAAATATCGCCCGATGCCTTCTATACATTGGCCTTTCTCGGTCCAATTAGCTGAATTCGCTTCTGCTGCAGTCAAAGGAAAAACATGAGTGTCTTCGAGTTTGTTCTGCACAGTTTGGTCATCCCATCTACCCTTTACCTGTGTTCCTCCCCAGGCAAACAGAGCTTGTTCAAGTGATTCAACTGGTTCTGGTTCTGGTTTAACAAGATAAAAAATACCAACTGCTAGCAGTGCACCTATAATAATGCCAGCTATTGATGTTTTGATTAAAGAATTCATTATGCAGTAAAATTCCTTGGATTCATTATACACATTGTGATTTCTTTGTAAAATTTGTGTCAGTTTTCTTTTAACATATAAAACTGTCTTACTACATTTTCAATAAAATGTTAATCTCTCAAAATGTTGGAATTACTTTTAACCTATCACCCTAAAATATATAGCGGATTTGAAATTGGAACCTGTGTAGAGAATATATAAATGATTGAACCTAATCCAAATATAGATATATCCAGTGGTTTAGAAATTTTATCTTCCAAACGACTGTTTAATGAAAGTAATGATTTTCATCAAAATAAAATTCCAAGTCTAACAAAATTAGAAAATGGTAAATTGCTTTTATCTTATGTAATCAATAACGAAGAAAAAAGCCTTGAAAGCTCAGTAGTGTTGAGTGACTCTGACGATAAAGGCAATAATTGGTCGAAACCCCGGTTATTATATAAGCAAACCGGTTGGAGTTGTCTCAACATGGGAGGTCTAGTTCGGTTTAATGATGAATTTATAAGACTAATGATAGGTAAAATTAAAATAGACTTTTCCTTGGGGGGAGATGAACCGTTTTCAGAATGTGTGACAGGATACATTGATTCTTATAACGGCGGTAAATCATGGAGTAATGAATTTAATGAAATAAACCTTTTTCCAGCTTGGACTGAATTGTATGGACAGAGTAATCCTCACCTTCTTAAAGATGGAAGATATCTTATGGCGACGATGGGAACAATAGGTAGGGATGTTCAGTGGCATGCTGGAATATCTTTCTGTGACCCAAAAGATAACTACAGTCTTACTGAACCAGTTATTATTGCGAATCATCCTCAAAGACACTATAGCGATATAGATGTTGTGAGGCTTGAAGATAATCGATTATTAGCCGTAATAAGAGAACATAATCTGCTTAAGACAGTTTATTCACACTCTGAGGATGAAGGACAAACCTGGTCCCCAATCTCATACACTGGATTTTGCGGGTCCAATATTAAACTTCAAAAACTTAATTCAGGTAGTGTTGCGTGCTTATACAGAGATGAAAACCCAAACAACCGTGGTGTAAGTTTAAGTATCTCGAAAGATGGAGGAGGTAGTTGGATTTATCATGGGCAACTATATTCTGCTCCAAAAGATGCTAAACATCTGCCTTACTACAAATGTGGCTATCCAGACCTCATTTATCTTAATAAAACAGAAATTCTCGGAGTGTTGCATACATATCCTGATGAAGATTATTGCATGGAAATACACCAATTCCTGATACAAGACCGCACCTAAACTAACCTATATATCACTATTAACCAGGAAATAATTAAGTTAGACTCGGTCACATAAAACACACGGAGGTTTAGATGGATACCAATAGGATTACAGGATTAGCTCTTACGATACCACCTATAGGAGCTTTCATTCTTTGGATTATATGGGGAGCAGTATTGTTTGGTGGCGTTGGACCCGACACGCCTTTAGAATATATTGCTAAAAGTGGCGAAAATGTTACTGTATTAAAAATTCTATGGCCTTTAGTAACCTTATTATTTTTACTCCCAATAGCTGGAGTTGGATATATCAAAAAGTCCATGGAAGGTGGCCCGGGTAGTTATATAGCAGGGTTTGCATGGTTGTTGATAATAATCGGTTTTGCTGCTGGATTAGCTGAAGTTGGTTCAGGGCTGGCAATGGCTGAATCATCTGACAATGCAGCTACTGCCGTTGCTGCTGCTGCTGCTGCTGCTGGAGATCCAGTTGCTGCCGGTACAGCTGCTGCTACAGCTGCTGCCAATTCTGCAATAGCCTC
>CAYPYC010000096.1:0-429 GCA_964414905.1 uncultured Dehalococcoidia bacterium | reverse complement strand
TCGACTGTTCCTGCTCCCTCGTAAGAAATACTTTTAGCTGCCGAAACAGCTGCTAATATGAAAACAATAGCCTCGAGTATGTTTGCAAATGGACAGGCTATAGGAGCAGTTTCAACTGCTTTCACGATGTTAGGTTTTGCATTATTCGGTGTTGGAGTATGGCAGGCAAAGAACTTTAGTCCAATTATTGCTGGATTATTAGTTGTAGCTGGCTTATTCACTGTGATTATGTGCCTAGTCGATTATGAAAGTATATTAATGGGATTGGGATATTTAGGTATAGTACTATCCTTCGTTGGTTTAGGTGTAAGCCTTTTAACTAAAAAAGGTTAATACAAACATTTTTGTATTGAACGGGTAATATAGAGAGCCCCGACGGTACAGATTAAATGTGCCATCGGGGCTGTTTTGTTGTCGAATCCGACGTTA
>CAYPYC010000095.1:2654-4953 GCA_964414905.1 uncultured Dehalococcoidia bacterium | reverse complement strand
GGCGATATAGATGCGTACCGCACTGGGCTCGCATCGCTTCAGCCCAATGCAGGCTCAAGCGGTCAAACCGTGCTAACTATTTACCTTGCCAAAGCGGCTCTACACATTCGTATAACCAAGGACCCTGGATTTGCTGCAACCTGTCTCGAAAGTTCTCAGCGGCGAGCAAAAGATATGCATGCAATCACGTTGAACTGGGGACCTTCTTTCGCGGATCGTTTTTCTGAGAAAGAATCCATAGTTCTTTGGAATCGTTTTAGTGGTTTAGACAAGCTACTCCAGTCAGACACAGAACAGTTCGAACCTGCATTTCAATCAGGGCCGATGCCTTACCTATTTAACGAATTACCTTCCGGTGCGGACTGTGAATCATTTATCGCCAGCTGGATAAATTAAGTGTCATAAAAAAATAGATTCCTAACATTTGATTGAAAATAACCCAGAGGATGAAGTTGTTGTCAGCTATAGTAGGTGAAATATAAAAGCTACTATAACTAACGAACAACCCAATCTATCTTATCACTATTCAAAGGTGAATAAATATAAAGGTATAATAAATATATGAATATAAATAACTTGAATAAAAAAATGACATATTTGGTTAGAGAAAGTTGGTTTCTTGTGGTAGGTGCTATTGGTGGATTGATACTTGGATTACTGATATGTAATTTTATTAAGTAATTCAAAACCCCTTCAACCAATCGACAAAGAATAATCTGCTTTGTAATTGCTACCGCTACTAATTAACCCAAATAGAATAAAATCTCTTACGTTAGTTGTGAACGAGTAATTCAACTGCCAATCAATTAGTTCTTTGATTGCAGAATCCTGAATATTTAAATTGAAATGAATATAATTTAATTTATTAACGCAATTAAAGTATACTTGAATTTATTAATCCGCTGATGTCATCCAATCATTCTACTCAACAGGAACAGACAGACTCTCGGCCTTGGGCCGTATTCAAACACGGCGATTTCAACCTGCTATTAACTAGTGGGGTTGCTATGGTCGTTTCCTCTACGCTTACCATTCTCATCAGCGGGCAATGGCTCTATGAAGAAACTAGGTCCGCTGCGCAACTAGGATTACTAGGAGCCGTTCATCTCGTGCAGTTGCCAGTCGCACTTTACGGTGGCACCTTGGCAGACAGTGTGGATCGTAAAAAATTAATGGCACTGACACAGAGTGTCTCATTAATTATGTTACTGGCACTCACTATCCTAGCCTGGACCGCTCAACTGGTACCATGGCACATTTTCGCTGTCACTGGCGTATCCGGTATCGTGGGACTTTTGGGAGGATCTGCAAGACCTGCGATGCTACCAAGAGTAGTCCCGAGACCTCTTCTAATCCACGGAGTCACCACTCAAAATATTACTTTCCAAATAGCTACGGTGGCAGCTCCATTCATTTTCTGGCAGATGTTCGAGAGTTTCGGAGTTACCATATCATTTGCGGTGGCTACCAGCATCGCATTTGTAGCTACAATAATTCCTGTCATGCTCCGGACATCAGGAAATCCCGAGGGTGGGTCGGCACGCGCTCCACTCAAGTCGTTGAAAGAAGGCTATGCATTTGTCATGGGACACCAACTCCTACCTGGACTATTCCTACTGGATATTGGTGTAACAGTAGTAAGTTACTACCGAATGCTCTTCCCGGTATTCGCAGATCATCTCTACGGACTGGGGGCGTCAGGTACAGGCCTCCTGAGCGCCGCTAACTCCATCGGTGCTATTGTTGGCAGTTCTGTAGTCTTTTTGACCAACCGGTTCAGTCGCAAGGGGATGCTTGTACTTGTTGCCACTCTGGCCTATGCTATTTTATTGCTCGCCTTCGGTTTAAACACTATTTTCGTGGTAGGCCTGATAATCGTTGCAGCACTTGGTGCAATGGATTCCATAGGACAAACTATGAGGCAAGCTGTAGCGCAGCTTACTACCCCGGATAAGCTCCTTGGAAGGGCTAGCGGTGCTCATTCATTCTCGGCAATGGCAGCTAACAACTTGGGCCAGATAGAAGTAGGCATATTGTCAGCAGCTGTAGGAGCAGGAACCACCATGGTAGTTGGAGGAATCATATCGCTGATGGCAGTATCCGTAATATGGTGGTTAGTACCGGGAATCCGCCGGTACAAGTATGATCACACTAACCCGTTCGGGCAAAATAAGGCTTAATAAGTGAAAGCCAGAACCCTAAAGTTGCCGCTACCTAATAAGCACCTACTAAATAACTGTTGGATTTTTTACCATACCCATTTCCCCATGAATACTTAATAGTAGTACCCAAATAGACA
>CAYPYC010000095.1:0-2644 GCA_964414905.1 uncultured Dehalococcoidia bacterium | reverse complement strand
AAGGTCTGGAATACTTCTTTATTTTCAGATATATTACCAACCAATTTAAATCCTTTTGTCAAAATTCGAGGTACAGTAGCATAAACGTTAAGGTTAATAAACGTTTACTTGTATGCTGTGTCGAGTGTAGGTTAGCTATTTCTTGAATACGGTTATATGAAAGTATTTTAAGGAGATAGTTTTGAAAATTTATGTAGGTAACTTATCATGGAACGCCGATGAGAGCGATTTGCGCGATGCATTTTCAGCTCATGGTGAAGTAACATCAGTACAAATAATTACTGATAGAGAAAGTGGCAGATCACGCGGATTTGCTTTTGTCGAGATGGAAAACGATGAAGAAGCCAAAGCTGCTATATCTGCGGTGGATAATAAAGAGATTGATGGACGCCAAGTTAAAGTTAATGAGGCTAAGCCTCGTAACGAAAAACCTCGTTACTAATCAATCAACCTAAACTGAATAAAGATCTATGATATCGTAATTCAGTATCCATTGACCAAATTCAAGCTTAGTTCTTGCGTGAGCAAGCGGAAGTAACATCAAAAACCATAGACCACGAAATAGGTTATTAGTTTAACTTATTTCGTGGTCTATAAATTCGATTTCTACATTTTCTACTGGAGCATTTCCTATTTCAACCAATGCTTTAGTGATAACTTCAGTAATCTGACTTTTCTGTTCATCTGTTCGTCCCGCATTCCAATCGATTTTAACTTGTGGCATATTATACCTTCCTTAAATATTAGTTATTATCTTAATACAATAAGCCTGTAAAAAAGGGTCTTTGAGAAAAAGATTGCGTACACTTGCAACCCCAAAAACACAAAGACCCCATAATATTGTAGCAAAAGTTATTATTAATAAGTATGTGTAAGTGTTTGCAAGTAAGAAATTACCATCAAGCCCCTATAAAAAAGTGTTGGCAGCCATTCTATATTCCCATTACTTCCAGTGCCACAGTTGTTAATTGATTTTTTCCAACTTGTAGACCACGTCTGTATTATTATATTTTTTATCCCACTCAGCCACCCAAGGGGCAGTCATCGCTTTCTCCATTTTGTCAAAATCTATGACATTTGCAAGTGTAATGACTTTACACCATCCTTCTTTGTCATATGGAACTTCAGCACTTTCAGTGGGTTCATTAACATCCGTGATTCCTGGAAATTCTGCACGGATTTTATTCATCATATTATTAAAATCTTCAAACGTTCCCTCAAAGGTCGATGTAAAACAGATATTCATTTAAAACCTCTTTTTTTAATTAATTTCGGATAGGGTATAAAATATAATGTTTTTTGTCAAAAGTAAGAACCCCAAAGTATAATCTTAGACAAAATAATGTTTAGGAGGCTATTTATGTCTTATTACATGTACCAAGCATCATATAAAGATTCTGTTTGGGCTGCCAAAGTATCTAACCCACAGAATCGTCTAGATACTGTACGACCAGCTGTTGAAAATCTCGGAGGCAAAATAGAAACCGCATTTTATTGTTTTGGTGAGCATGACATTATGTTTATATGTACTTTCCCTGACAATATTAGCGCAAGGGCAATTTCAATGGCAGCATTTTCAGGAGGCAATCTTACAGCAGTAAAAGTAACACCATTGTTAACAATAGAAGAAGCTATTACAGGAATGGAGATGGCATCGACTGGAGCTTTTCCTCATCCGTCTTCATAATTTTTGCCACTTGATTTCATCTCTGAATTTAGGAAAGGTACTAATATTTTAATACTAGATATTTATGAAAAAGATTATTAGTTTAGTAACTGAATATTTATTCAATTAGGCGCTTTATTATTTTGATTAGGGATGTGGTGTCACTGTGGAGTTGATGACAATCCACACCTGCATTATTTATTTCTATACAATTTACGGTATAAATATATTTATACTTAAGTTTGACAATCTTTTAAATGAAATGTACGATACCACTTGGTGATTGATTATGGATAACTTAGCGGTTTTAAAATATTATTTCGATAAAAGTTCTTGTTGCACCTGTTGTCGTTTAAGACAGGAGACATTGGAGGTTTCTTTCGGAAAGTTTTAGAACTTAATCAACAAAAACCGAAGCAAACACTAAAGAGACCTCACTAAAATTGAGGTCTCTTTTTATTTAATGAAACATTTGACTAAAAATTCGTAAATTAAAAAGGAGACTAATATGAGTATAAAATTAGGAGATATAGCACCAGATTTCAAGGCAGATACTACCGAAGGACCTATAGATTTCCACTCTTGGGTTGGAGATAACTGGGCAATACTTATGTCACATCCAGCAGACTATACACCAGTATGTACTACAGAACTTGGTAAGGTAGCTAACTTAAAAAGTGAGTTTGAGAAAAGAAGTGTTAAAGCTATTGCAATAAGCGTAGATCCTCTAGACTCGCACAAAGGTTGGATCAATGACATAAATAGAACTCAGAATGCGAATGTCAATTTCCCTTTAATAGCTGACCCGGATAACAAAATAGCGGATTTGTATGACATGATTCATCCTAATGCGAGCAATACACATACAGTGCGTACTTTGTTTGTAATTGCACCCGATAAGACTGTTAAGTTAACTTTGACATACCCACCTTCTACTGGCAGAAATTTCACAGAAGTTTTAAGAGTTATTGACTCATT
>CAYPYC010000094.1:889-4982 GCA_964414905.1 uncultured Dehalococcoidia bacterium | reverse complement strand
AATAAAAAAGCCGCAGAGGTATTAGCAAATTTTGAAATACATGCCGTCACAGATATCACAGGATTTGGATTGCTTGGACATTTGAATAATATGGTTGTTGCCAGTAATGTTCAAGTTGAGGTATCTGCTATTAAGGTCCCTCTAATGTCGAATGTGATTCAGTTGGCTAACTCAGGTATGATACCTGGTGGTACTTATCATAATTTAGAATATATTGGGAAGTCAGTCAGTTGGAGAGAAAATGTCGATGAAATATTTAAAGTGATTCTTTGTGACCCACAAACATCGGGTGGGTTATTGATTTCAGTGCCGGAAGAAAAATCATCCGTGTTGTTAGATAAATTACTGTATTATGGAATCGATAATTCTGAAATAATCGGTAAAGTATATAATCAGGGTAAATTAGGATTGACCCCTATTATCGTAAATTGATTAGCTTTTGATAAAATATTTAGTTTGATATCGGGAGGAACAGATTCGATGATTGATATTCATATAAAGGATGGTTTAGTAATAGATGGTAGTGGTAATCCAGGGTTTTATGCCAGTGTTTTAATTGAGGGAGACAAGGTTTTTGTACATAGAGGAGATCCTTCCGATGTAGAAGCGATGCGTGTTATAAATGCTTCAGGACATGTTGTATCTCCCGGATTTATTGATTTACACTCTCATGCAGGTTTGACAATAATGGGTGAACCACACCACGACCCTAAAGTGAGACAAGGCGTTACAACTGAACTGGTTGGAATAGATGGTATGTCTCATGCCCCATTCAAAAGCAAAGAAGAATTACAGAGATATATTTGGTTAGATTCAGGAGCAAACGGTTATCCTCCTAAACTTGCTGATTGGTTAACAGTGTCAGAATTACTCAGTAAATATGATAATTCCGTAGCAATTAACATAGCGTATATACTCGGTAACGGCCCGGTTAGGATTTGGGGCGTTGGATGGAGTGATAGGCCTGCAACGAAAGATGAAATGAATAATATGAAATCTGTAGTACGTGAATCATTGGAGGAAGGGGCTTGGGCTCTTTCCACAGGGTTGGATTATCCTCCTGGAGCCTATGCTGATACCAAGGAATTGATCGAACTTTGTAAGGTCAGCGCTAGATTTAATGGTTTTTATCATACCCATACTCGTGCAAGCCTTAAATCTGAGGGATTACTTGCACCTTGGGAAGAAGCAATTGAAATCGGTAAAAGAAGTGATATACCAGTACATCTAACTCATTATAGACAGGGAAGCCAGGGTGTTTTGAGCCATCTGGATTATTTAGGGTTGGTTGATGATAACAGAGCTAAAGGGATGGATGTTACTTTTGATTGCTACACCTATCCTTATTCCAGTACTGCTATAACAATAGCTTTGCCAACATGGTCAAAAGATGGCGGTCCTGAATCTTTGATGGAAAGATTAAAGGATAAAAACCAGAGACAAAAAATGAAGAAAGAACTATCTGATGAATGGACGTATAATTCATGGTTAACAAATTTCAAAAATCAGAGTAACAAACAATATGATGGAAGATTGTTGAATGACATAGCACATATGAGAAGTCAAGAACCTGCTGAAGCATTATTTGATTTGCTGATAGAGGAAAATCTTGGAATAAATGTTGTTGCTTTGGGTACGAACGAACAAACTCTACCAGATTTTGTATCCCATCCATCTGGAATGATAGCAAGTGATGCTATATTGCTTGGTGAATTTCCAAGCCCTAGAAGTTATGGGTGTTTCCCGGTTGTATTAGCAGAATTTGTTAGGGCTGAAAAACAACTTGCTTTACCTGAGGCAATAAGAAAAATGACTTCGTTTCCTGCACAAAGATTAGGCATGACAGATCGTGGTATGTTAAGGGATGGCATGAAAGCCGATGTTGTAATATTTCATGCTGATGAAGTGAAAGCTCCAGCTACTAAATCGAAGCCCAAGCAATATCCTCTAGGCATACCTTATGTAATTGTCAACGGTCAAGTAGTTATTGACAATGGTGAAAACACTGGTGCTTTACCAGGCAAAGGTTTGAGGAGAGGCCATATAAATTAATCCAGTTTGGATTTAATATTTATGAATTGAAAAATCAAATCCAGCTTTGACATGGCAATCCAATAGTACCGGTTGCCCCGTTTTCGAAACATTTATAGCTTCTTTTATAGATGGTATTATTTCATCAGGTGATTTGACTATTTTAGACCATGCGCCTAATGCTTTAGCTATTTCAGCATAATTCCCATCTTGTCTTATTGCATCATAAGTTTTTGCCGCATAAGGCATGTGGTCGCTTTCGATTGCCATAATTCCATTGTTAAACACGATTGTAATAATACCCAAATTGTTTCTAACTGCTGTTTCAATGTCTAATCCAACCATGCCGCTTGCAGCATCACCCATTATGTTAATACAGGTATAATCTGGTTTAGCTAATTTAGCCCCCATTATCACTCCCAGACCAAACCCTAATTGAGTAGATTTCCCCCATCCTATATATGTGCGAGGCGCAACACATTCCCACATAGAAACTAGTTGGTCCCTTGGGCTACCAGCGTCGTGGGTAATTATAGTATGTTCTCGATCTACTGTAGCCATCAAATCGTTTATTATTCGATATTGATTTAATGGAGTCTCATCTGAACACAATTGATTATTCCATTTGGATAGCCATTCAGTCTTAGCAGCTAAAACTTCTTCTTTTACTTTTCTAGTTTTTGTTCTGCCTTTACCATCAGTGAGACTTTTGATTTCCTCTATTAGGGATTGGAGTGTCAATTTAGCGTCTCCAACTAATCCCATTTGAGACTGCTGGTCTTTGTTGATGTCAAATGCATCGTTAGTCGAATGGATGATGGTTTTATTCTCAGGGATTTGTGGATTATAAAACGTTTTTGAAAAACTACATCCTATCCCAAATATCACATCTGATTCTTGCATGAATTTAAAACCATGTCCTGTTACCGATCTACCAGCAGCGCCTAAAGAAAGTGGATGGTTTTCAGGGAATGCGCTTTTGCCTGTATTGGTAGTCATCACAGGGGCATCTAAAAGAGTAGCTATATCTTGGAGTTCGTTCCAAGCTTCAGCATAAAGACATCCTTGACCAGCGTGGATTACTGGAGTCTTACTTGAAATCAAAAATTTTGCTACTTCTCTTACCTCGTCAGAATCAGGTCTTATTTTGTTTCCTGTTGGGGGTGAATAGCTAACTTTATCTTCATATTCTGTCTCGAGTATATTAACCGGTATTTCAACTAGAACAGGACTACCTTTCCCTGTTTTAAGTTCATAAAACGCTTTCCTCAATAAATTTGGTATTCTTTCAACGTGATTTGCTTGAATGCTCCATTTGGTTATATTTTTATAGTTTTCTGAAGGACTGAACACTGGAGATATGCCTGTTTGGTGGGTATCTTCACCTCCAGGTAAAATTAATATTGGTGAATTATCCGAATATGCTTGTGCAGCTCCAGGGAAAGCATTTTCTGACCCAGGGCCTCTTTGCATTGTAAAAACACCAATTTTATTACCATTATTGATTCGGCTATAACCATCAGCTATAGCCATACCCATTCTTTCTTGTCTACAGACAATAGGTTTTATTCCTAATTTTGCACATGGATCAATTAATTCCTGTGCAGGATAACAGGGTAAAAATTCAACACCTTCTCTTTTCAATATTTCTGCTACTAACTCTTTACCTTTCACGTAACAACTCCAAAATTTAATTTATAAAAAAACAAACTTTATTAACGTCCTAGTTCTTTCAACGTTGTATTTGATCCTTCCATCATAAAAGATATATCAGCCCCAGAAGTAACAAATAAAGCTCCTTTTGAAAGCCATTTTTTTGTCATTCCCGTGTTAAAACAGCAAATACCAGGTATTTTTCCTGATTTATCACAGGCATCGAAAATTTTTGATATCGCCTCATCATGTTCTTTACTTTCAAATTCGACACCAAGCGAAAGTGCTAAGTCTGATGGTCCTACCCAGCAACCATCTATTCCTTCTACCCCCATTATCTTATCAACATTTTCTAAACCAGATTTTGTTTCTCTTTCGTATTTAACTTTTTCGATGCTTGATTCCTCTA
>CAYPYC010000094.1:0-879 GCA_964414905.1 uncultured Dehalococcoidia bacterium | reverse complement strand
TAAGCCAGATTTTGTTTCTATCTGTACGGCGAGAAATATTTCTTCATTAGCTTGTTTTAAGTAGTCAGAGCCGAAGTATTTAACTCCATAAGCTCCGTTAGATCTGGTTCCTAAGGGAGGGTATCTTACGGCATTTACCGCATTTCTTGCATCTTCTTCTGTATTTACCATTGGTACAATAATTCCTAAAGCTCCTTGGTCTAGTAACCGCCCAATTGCAGAATATTCATTGTGGCGTACTCTTGATATTGGGATACTCCCACCTAATTTTATGCTGCGAAATGCGTCTAGATTCATGTGGTCAGACCAATTACCATGTTGGTTGTCAACCATTATGTAGTCCCAGCCTATTGAAGCCAGAGTTTCAACAGCAATTATTGACCCAAGGCCCGCTTCAGCTCCAATAGCTGGTTTACCTTCTAGCATCAATTGTTTTGCGGTATTAATCAATTTGCACCTCACTTTGCAAAAAATCAAAATATTGAACGTGTGGCAATACCCATAAAGTTTTATTCAATTAAGTTGGTTCCTAGATTAATTGTATTGGACAATAGATTTAAATAGATATTCAGGCCATTTCAATATAAATTGGAACGTTATATAGAATAACGATATATATTTGTTTCACATTGAATATATAACGTGATTCATTAAGCTCAAATTTCTCAAATAGATCAAAAGTAGATGAAATAAACAATGAATCAAAATATATATAGGAATTAAAGGTTGCTATGGGAATTGTTGAATTTAACTGATTATATATGGTTTTTACAAAAGGTGTGAATGGTCGTTAAAACTGTTAATTTGCCAAAACCTGTTAGTCATAAGGGATTTCTCTTTCCCCCATTCTTTCAATTTTATTGAGAAATCAAATATAGC
>CAYPYC010000093.1:0-5061 GCA_964414905.1 uncultured Dehalococcoidia bacterium | reverse complement strand
GTATGCATGTTGCAACAAATATGGACTGGACTCATTTATAAGTCGATTTGGATGGCTCATTATTTATATGTATTAGACTTGATTAAAAGCTTTTAATTATTATAACATCCAGATTCCAAGTACTAGATACGATATATAGGTAATAATCCGTAAAATTTGCGTTATAGTTAGCTTCCAATTTCTTTAGATTCAAAGGATTGAAAAGTCTTTTTTGGAGAATAGCAGTATCAAATGCCTGATTACTATATACATGTTGGATAAAAATGGTTGGAAATAAAAAAATTGTAGTTTTATTGTTGGAACTAAAATAATATATATTTAAATTTAGACTGACTGTGGTAAGTTATGAAAAGTTATGCAGCGATTCAAACAGAATACGGTAAGGAACTAGTTATCGACGCTATTGAAATCCCCGATCCTCAGCCTCATCAAGTAGTGGTAAAGATGTTTTCTACTGGCGTATGTCATTCCCAACTGCACCAAATGAAAGATCCTAAAACGACTAGGCCTTATGGTTTTGGTCATGAAGCTACCGGAGTGGTGACTCAAGTAGGAAATGATGTAGGACACGTTAAAGAGGGTGACCACTGTATCGTTACATGGGTTCCAAGAAATCCGTTTAAAGGTAGGCCTGATAAGACGCCGCCTGGAGCTACTTATAAAGGTGAACTTATAAATTGCGCTTGGGCCTTTACTTGGTCTCAAGACTGTATTATTGACGGAGAGTATGCTGTTAAAATTCCTAACGATGAACCGGTTGATGTCAGTTGCATTATAGGTTGTGCAGTTTTAACGGGTGCAGGAGCTGTGATCAATACAGCTAATGTTAAAACTGGCGAATCCGTAGCAGTATTTGGAGTAGGGGGAGTGGGATTATCTGCAATAAAAATGGCATCTATAATTGGAGCTTACCCGATCATAGCAGTTGATTTACTGGATGACAAATTAACATTTGCAAAAGAATTTGGTGCTACTCATTTGATTAATGCATCAAAATCAGATCCTGTAAATAAGATTGTAGATTTAACAGATGGTGGAGTAGATTATGCTTTTGATGCTGTTGGAATCAAGATTACTAATGAACAAATACTTCCTTCTACCCGTGGAGGGGGGCCAGGAGCCGATAATATTGGTGGCACTGCTGTATTAATAGGGATACCTGGTCCAGAAATGACACTCGACCCAGGGTTATTTATGTTTGGACAACGTATATACAAAGGCAGTTTGGGTGCTACATATCCTGAAAAAGAATTTCCTATGTATTTAAGGTTGCATTCAGAAGGCAAATTTGATCTCGATAAATTAATAACCAAAAGGTATAAGTTTGAGCAAATGATTGAAGCGTACAAAGATTTAGACAATGGCAAAATTTTCGGAAGAGCAATAATAGAATTTTAAGATAACCGATATGTATATTGATGTATCCTGAAAAACGTTTAATAGAAGATTTGGAAACTCTCGGAATCGAAAGAGGAGATTTGCTGTTTATCCATTCTTCATTCAAGAGTTTAGGTGATATTGATGGTGGTACAAATACCGTAATCTCGGCTTTAGAATCAGTTGTGGGTAATAGTGGACTTATTTTAATGCCTTCTTTCAATTTGATTGAATGGGATAAAAGACACATAAATTGGGATATAACCAAAAGCAAATCAACTGTAGGTTGGTTAACAGAATATTTTAGAAAAATGGATGGTACATATAGGTCAAATCATTATTCCCACTCTGTATCTGCAAGAGGGTTTGAAGCTAAAAAATATGTCAGCAGGCATCTGGAAAAAATTGGATTAAGGTCCAGGTGGGATAGAGAAGAATTTGGTTTTACATTTGGGACTTATTCGCCCATGTATCAGGCTTATTTAAACGGTGGTAAATTATTGATGATTGGTGTTGATTACGAGTCTTCTACTTATGTACATTTGGCTGAAGTAATATATAGAACAACTTGCTTAGATGGTAAAGATATTCATGCCCACCCGTTCAGTAATTTGACAAAAGTAGGTAAGTTTTGGGAATCGGTAGGAAAATTTAATGCTGGTAATGTAGGTAGCGCTGTATGTAAGTTGTACAGTATCAGCCAATATGTAGATACGGTGAGTAAAGAATTTAGTACCAATATGGACAAATATTTGGACAAGATGTTATAAAGAAAATAATTTAAAGAGAGGTAACATAAGAAATGAGAGAACCGTTGAGTATATTGAATATAGGAGGCCATCCAAAGGATGCTATTTTATACGCAGGTGGGACTATAGCTAAACATGTTTCTAGGGGAGATAGAGTTTGCTTGCTTACACCGTCTACAGGATTATCGCATCATTTAAAAGCAATAGATGAGTATAAAGAATCTGGTGTAAGTCCCGATATGGAAAGCTTAGTTCAGGAAAGGCGAGAAGAGTTCGTTAACGCGGCTGCTGAACTGGGTGTGACGGATACACGCTTTCTTGGGTATAACGATGAAATAATGTTGCCAAGAGAAGATATTATTAATGATATAGCTGATGTTATTGGAGAAATAAGGCCTAATATTATTATTACTCATTGGCCACATGACACTGTACCTGCTCATGCGGTAACAACACAGATGACATTATTAGCAATAGATGCTGCCTCAGGTATAAGGCCGGGAAAACCATACGAGCCAACTGGTGGTGATACAGGAGGAGATCCTGCACAGGTTTTTTATCATGTGCAGCCTGGTCGAACAAATGTATTAGAGAACCTAAATATTAGAATTCCTAATGTAATCGTAGATATCACAGATACAGTTAAACAAAAAGCGAGAGCTATGAACAAAATCAAGTCTCAGAATTACGGAGAAGAAAGTCCTTTACAACGTAAATTAGGTGAAGTTTTAGATGGTGGAATGGCTGCACTCCATTCACGAGTAGCATATGCTGAAGCTTTTATTGCTCATAATCCTGAGGTTTATGAATATCTGCCAGTAAGCGAGTATAGGAGGAATTTGTCAAAACGTTCACCTGAAGAAACATTTAAATCACTTACTTCGATGGTTCTTGATGAGTATTGATTGCTCTATGGATGATTCCAATATGCAAAAACTAGACATGGCAATACATATATGAATCCGAAATTTGAACTTGTGATACTTAATGGCAGAATAATTGATCCGGAGCGGGAAGTTGAGTTCGTTGGTAATTTGGGTATAAATAACGGTGTTATTGAATATATAGGGAGTAATTCTGTTAAGGGAGTTAAGGAACTTGATTGCACTGGGTTAACGATATCTCCTGGTTTCATAGATCTCCATTCACATGGTCAAGATCGCGAGAATTATTTAATACAGGCATCTGATGGTGTCACATCAGCCCTTGAACTTGAATATGGCACAGATGATGTAGAAGCATGGTATTCATCAAGAAAAGGTAAAGCATGCGTCAATTATGGTGTCAGTGTAGGTCACATACCTGTCCGTACTACAATAATGAACGATCCAGGAAGTGTCACGACTCAAATTAGTGAATTAAAAGGAGACATAATTCGCTTGCCAATTGGTGATGGAGCTAACAAACCTGCTTCGGAACTTGAAATTAAAAGAATCAACAAAATGATTGAAATTGGTTTGCGAAATGGTGCTGTTGCTGTTGGAATGGGTATTGCTTATACGCCAGGCGCTTCTTGGTGGGAAGTTCTGGAGGTTTTTAAGTTAGCGTTTAAATTTAATGCTGTTTGTCATGTTCACATGAGAGGTTGGGGCCCAAGTCCTCCTAACGATGCGGTAGAAGGGTTATCAGAACTTATAGCTGCTTCAGCTATAAGCGGTGCATCTCTTCATTTAGTACATATAGGAAGTAGTGGTAATGTTATGGTCCCAGAACTGCTGTCCATGATAAAAGATGCTTGCTTAAATGGACTTGACGTGACAACAGAATGCTATCCCTATAGTGCGGGCATGACCGGTATAGAAGCACCTGTGTTAAATGAAGGTTGGCAGAAAAAAACCGGAATGGATTATGCGGATTTGGAGTGGGCTGATACTGGAGAACGTTTGGATGAAAATACGTTCAATAAATATAGAGAAACTGGCGGCATGGTCATATTGCACATGATACCTGACAAGATTGTTGATTTAGCAGTATCCAGTGACATTACTATGATTGCTACTGATGGTTATATCAAAAACGGTAAAGGTCATCCAAGGACTGCGGGTTCTTATACGAAAGTGTTGGGAGAATATGTAAGGGAAAAAAAATCTTTATCTATGTTAAATGCGATTAAGAAAATGAGTTTTATGCCTGCTTTAAGGATGGAAAAACTAGTACCTTCAATGAATAATAAAGGTAGAATCAGGATTGGAGCAGATGCAGATTTAGCAATTTTTGATCCAGAAACCGTGACCGATAAAGCCACTTACGGTAATCCGACTTTATCTCCAGTAGGTATGGTGCATGTGGTGGTAAACGGTATAGTGGTTGTTGAAAATGAAAAGTTTATATCCGGTTTAAATCCTGGATTGCCAATCAGATCTCTTGTAAATTAACTAACATGCCAACTTTAGAACTTTCTACCGGTATTAATATGTACTATGAAAGATATGGCTCTGGAGACCCGCTGGTTTTGATAATGGGTACAGGTTTTGATCATTCTGGTTGGGATAACCAAATTAAAGATTATAGTAAGTATTTTGAATGTATAGTTTTTGATAACAGAGGCGTAGGTAAAACTGAAGGTTCAGATTCTGAATTTAGTGTCTCATTGATGGCTGAAGATGTATTGTCTTTAGTAGATGAATTGGGTTTTAAGAAAGCACATTTTTCAGGGGTTTCACTTGGCTCCTGTGTTGCTCAAGAGATTGTAATAAAACGCCCAGATATAGCGTATTCTCTCCAATTACACGGTACATGGGCTAGCACAGAAGGTTATGCTGAAAGAAAATTTAAAGCTAAAATAAATTTACTAAAGAAACTTGATATGCGAGAGTTTTACGAAATTAACGTCTTGTGGTTTTTAACTCCAAATTTTATGAGGAACAATCCATCTTTAGTAGAAAAGATGATTGAGTCATCTGTCAAAAAAAATCACAACAAAAACTTTTTGATT
>CAYPYC010000092.1:0-5104 GCA_964414905.1 uncultured Dehalococcoidia bacterium | reverse complement strand
CATGTGCTGCATCATCTAATAAATATAATAATTACGACACATGGTTTGGAATAGAACAAGAAGACACCTTTTTCGATGGTAGCGCTCCTTTAGGGTGGCCAGAAGGTGGATTTCCTGCACCGCAAGGTGATTATTATTGTGCTGTTGGTTCAGACGTAATTTTCGGAAGAGATATCGTAGAAGAACATATGGATGCATGTATAGAAGCTGGTTTACATATAGCTGGCATAAATGCCGAAGTAATGCCTGGCCAATGGGAATTTCAAATCGGACCCGTTGCAGCTCCACAAGTAGCAGACGAATTATGGATTGCACGATGGTTATTATCTAGAATAGCAGAAAATTATGGAGTAACCGTTTCGCTGGCACCTAAACCAGTAGAGGGAGACTGGAATGGAGCAGGTGCTCACACCAATTTCTCGACCAACCAGATGAGGGAAAATTACGATGCATGTATCGCTGCAGCCGAAGCTTTGGGTACGAAAACCAAAGAACATATTGCTGTATACGGAGCAGGAATTGAAGATAGGTTAACCGGGTTACACGAGACTGCGAGTTACAAAGACTTTTCTTATGGTGTGTCAGACAGAGGTGCTTCTATAAGAATACCTTGGCAAGTTGCAAGAGACAAAAAAGGTTATATAGAGGACCGCAGACCTAATGCTAATGTTGATCCTTACCTATCAACTGGAATGATTATTGATACTGTATGTGGAAACGCGAGTAAGTAATCAAATAACATTTATAAAATTGGTTTTACTAACTGAGTTATCTCATTGCTAATCTAACTAAACCGAGATAACTCAGTTTTTATTCAAGTGTTTCCTAAAATATTCTTTTAGTTCAGATGAAAAATCAGCATCTAAAATCCAGCTGATATATTCGGGGTCCGTTTTTTCCACTTTAGAAATCAATTCACCCCTGTATTTTCCAAATCCAAAAGCCACCCCATTTTCAACCGTTATGATTTTTCCATCTTGATCTATCCAATTAGCCTGTTTAACACTAAAGTATTTGTTTATACCTTCTATATTATCGGGTAAATCAGGATAATATTTAATTTGTGCATCAAGAATTTCCATGGTTGCCTCTACATCAACCTTCGAACTATGTGCTCCAATTAATTCTTTGCCGCAATATTTTTTATAAGCTGCTGACAAATCTCTTGGCCGTTCCAAAGGTTCCAGTGCATGAAAAATCAACATCGAATCAACTATGTTATGCAACCCAATATCAAAATCAATAGCCATTCTTTTAAATTCATTTATCATCAAAGGCACATCAAATTTTTTAACATTATAACCTGCGATATCACAATCGGTAAAAAAGTCATACAAAGATTTAGCATATCCACTAAATGTGGGTTTATCCTTTACATCTTGATTAGATATGCCATGAATTCTAGTTGCTGCTAACGGTATAGGTATTATGGGATTCAACATCTCACTTTTTATTTCATTAGCACCGTCAGGATAAACTTTAAGTGTAGTAAATTCTACTATCCTATCAAATTCGACGTCGAGCCCAGTTGTTTCAAAATCAACAAATATGAGAGGCCTATTCAAGTTAATATTATGCATAAATAATCCATTAAGGAAACAAAATCAACTAAACCAGCTGATTAGAAGATTGAATATTAAACCAGTCAAAAACCAACCCGGAACGATTGAAAGTATTCCCCCAATCCAATCGATATCTTGCACTTTTAAATTAATTTTGATTGCTGATACCAATATCCATACCATTCCTATGCCGAACAATATGGGACCCAATGGAATATTTTCATTATATGGATTTTTTATAAATACTAATAAAACACCAGGCAAGTAACATATCCCCAAAGATCTCATAATCAATTTAAAATGAGCTCCACTACCTAAAAACTTTGAAGCAAACAAGTACACAGAACCTGACCATAAAATCCAACCCACTAAAGTTGTTATTGTAATTATCCACAAGGCTATAAATCTGTCACTCAAGCCACCCCATGATTGTTCTTCAGTGAATATCGGCTCAAAAACACCAGCTAAGCCAAGTGTAAAGGAAATTCCTACTAAAAGCACTATACCAGTAGAATGCAGTATAGAATCTGGATCATTAACAACCCGCTCTGTAGGAGAAGATTTCAACAATGCAATATTAAATGCCTGTTTTAGCATAGTTTTCATTTATTTAACACCATAAAAATAGACTAGCCCGTTTAAAGGTATGCCATTAACATTCTGAGTTGCAAAAATTAGTCATCTTCAGACTTAACTACAATCAACTTTTTTTTCAAAGTTCTTCTCATTTCATTTTCAATTAAATTGAAGTCTCTTTGAGGTAACAAATGTATGGTATCAACAAAAGCTAGGTACCATAATTTTGGCGACCATCTCTTTGTATATTCAAGAGTTGGGCCCAACTCCAAACCATTAATATATTTATTAGGCTTAAGAGAAATACCCTTTCTAATCTTGGCTCTATAAGGGTATTTTTCATCACGACTACCAACTGATTGCCATATTACCTCATCATCCTCAAAACATTCTGATTCAATATAAGCACTTGCTGCCCATTTCCTTAATCCTGATATATAAAATAATACGCGGTCTTCAGGTTCCATTCTTTGGGCACGCTTACGTTGTCTTTTTGTCAATCCAACTAAATCAAAACCTCTGTCAAACGTAATTTTGTAATTCTCTTCTGTCTGCACAATCATCCAATAATTATTTGCCATTTAAATATATATTGACTCCAATAAAACTCTTAGTACCAAATTTTACAACAAAACACAGCTATTGAAAATCTAAGAAACTTGTTTCATAACTTCATACAAATGCCGTAATAGCTTTGAAGTTTCTATCAAATAATCCAAAAGGGAAATGTTTTTAGAATCATCATCTACATGTACTTGTATTTGATTTTGAAAGGAAGAAAATTCGGTATAATAAATCGAACCCCGCAATTTCAGCCTATCGTTAAATCTCCTAGATTCCTCGACAGGTACTAATCTATCATTTCGATCGTGCATTATCAAAACGTGAGTCATCAATCCGTCGGTAAAGTTGCTTGGTGAGATATCTTCCAAATAGGATATAGTATCTTGAGGTAGTCTGTTAAATAAATCGTCTACATCGCTTATATTTGGATCTGACATAAGCAAATAAATAATTTTAGCTTCATCAGTATTAAGATGATTACTTTGAATGTCAATATTGTTATTTACAAGTAATGGAATAAGGTATTCTTTGTCCTGATCATTATCAATAGATTCAATTAATTGCTTAAAAACCACTTTTTTTGTAAGACGATCTGGTTTCCAACTTTGAAATCTTTGATTATAAAATCTCTGTTCACTTGCAACAGATTTCATAAAATCAAAAGCATCATAGTAACCAGCAAATAAATTCAAAAACGCAACATTATCATTAATCCGATTATCACTAGCAGCTAATGCCACCATAGATGCGCCTGTGCAAATTCCTCCCATACCAATCCTAGTATTATCGATTCCATCTATATTAGACAGGTATTCAAATAAATATATCAAAGATTCTATATCGTCTTTTATCACGATTCCTTTTTCTTGAGTCTCTAACCAAGGTACCACTACAGCGACACCTAATCTTGCCAGAGCATTTACCAAGTTTTCAACTCGCGGATCCGCACCTCTTTCTGCTGGAGAAACGCCAAGGAAAAATATAAATGCCGGCACATTTCGACTATCATTTGGCATATATAAATCCGCCTCAATAACTCTATCATCAAACTCCAATTCCAACGTTTGATGAATAGGAGAATCATGCAAAACATCCAACAACGGCAAAGATGTTCCTGGCAATAGTTCAGTTATTAACAAAGAAGATCTGTAAACTGCCTTTGCATCAAGAAATATTATTAACAACAGAATTGCAAGCAAAGGCAAAATTATTATATCGAAAACTACTCTTTTTAATATCGCAGCTAACATGTTCGAATTAGTATTATACTTAATTCATGTAGTATACTTGTAGCGGTCTTATTAAGATACGCTATTCAATGCAAACAGAAAATGAATTCCAATGATAATGTTACTGCAATAATACTTGCTGCTGGTAAAAGTGATCGTATGAAAGGCGTTAATAAAATGTTGATTCCTTTCAAAAATAATCCCTTAATCCTTCATACCGTAAATGTTTTTCATAACAGCCCATTAATACAATCCATTGTGTTGGTTGTATCCAAAGATTTATATAAAAATGCAATAGACATTTTTCCAAATACACAATGGAACAAAATAACTAATATCGTTATAGGTGGAGAAAGAAGACAAGATTCTGTGAGAAATGGATTAAGTAAATCCAAAAACACACAATGGGTAATAATTCACGACGGTGCAAGACCATTTATAACTGAGTCCACAATACAACAAGGGTTAATAGCAGCAAAAACCAGTGGAAGTGCTGTTGCTGCTGTACCAGTAACAGACACAATTAAAGAAGTCGAAAATAACAATGTCACAAAAACTTTGCCCAGGCATCAATTATGGTCTATACAAACCCCTCAAATTTTCAGGTATGAGATTATCAAACAAGCATATGAACAGATAAGTGAAGATGCAACCGATGATGCATCGATGGTAGAACAATTAGGTAAATCAGTTAACGTATTTATGGGATCTTACAATAACATCAAGTTAACCACTTTACATGATATTAATATTGCTAAATATTTTTTTGAAAATGACATCAGATAATAACATAAATATAAGAACTGGCATGGGATTTGATGCCCATAGATTAATATCAGATATTCCTCTATTGATTGGAGGAGTTCAAATACCTTATGAAAAAGGTTTGCATGGACATAGTGATGGAGATGTTTTAATCCACTCTATAATAGATGCTTTATTGGGTGCAGCTAATTTAGGTGATATAGGCAAATATTTTCCATCTCAAGACCCACGCCTTAAAGGCATAGATAGCTTAACAATGCTGAAAGACATCATATCCGAAATCAATAATAACGGTTGGCAAATACATTTCATTGATACTACAATAATTGCAGAAAAACCGAAATTAAGTGAATTTATTGGCGAAATAAAAAGCACTTTGTCAGACAATATGAATATTTCTGAAAATTT
>CAYPYC010000091.1:0-5128 GCA_964414905.1 uncultured Dehalococcoidia bacterium | reverse complement strand
GCCACTACCTGTTTCAAATTTAGTCCAAAGGTATGCCATTCACCCATGGCATAAATCCATAATTTGTGGCACAATACTTTTGAAATGAATAGCTTCCCTGAAAAAACTCAATACCCACAAAGTTTATCCCCTCCTTATGTCAGCTTCAATACCTTTAAAACTTTGTTAGATTGGTTAAGGGTTGAAGGTGTGCCACTTAAACTTGATAGATCGTTTTGGCATGACAAATTCAGTGGTAGCACTGGGTCTCAATTGATGGCATCTTTAAGATTCTTAGGATTACTTCAAGCTAACGACCCTCTGCCAGAACTTGAAAATTTACTACAGGCTGAAACTGATAAAAAGCCATTGATTTTAAAGGCATTAATCCAAAATTCCTATACGTTCATCCGATTTGAAGAATTGCATAGAGCAACTCCTGCAATGCTAATCTCCTGGTTCAAAACATACCCAATAGACGGGCATACACTACGGAAAGCAATTTCTTTCTTTATAAGTGCTTCAATAGAAGCAGAACTCCCGATTTCTAATTCAATTAAGAAAATGTCTAAATACAGGTTGAAAAGTAAAAGTTTAGAAACAGCGGCCAAGCCCTCACAATTAATCCCAACGGCGAACTTCCTTTCCACAAGTATTGATTCAATACCCGCCAATAAATCAGGAGTAAATCAATCTACTATTAATTTGGAAAGCGGAGGTTCTCTAAATTTGTCAATAGACGTTAATCTTTTTGACCTGTCTGAAACTGACCGTAAGTTTGTATTATCAGTTATTGATTTGGTCAAAAATTACGATTTGTAGTCGGATATATAAATCGAAAATCTTTTAACAAATTGAATTATTAACCCCAAATGATTAATGGCAGGCAAAGCTTTTAATTTTCCTGCTAATGATATTTCAATAGTTCTATATTAACTGCAAAACTATAATTGAGTGACATTTAAACTCATGTTATCATTCGAACATCTAAGAATTAAAAGTTGAGATAATATAGCATGGATAGCGGTAAAGCTAAAGCATTAGAAATTGCTGTTGGGCAAATAAATAGTCACTTCGGTAATGGCTCGGTTATGAAACTTGGGGATTCCAAGCAGATAACTCCAGTATCAGGTATATCAACCGGATCATTAACCCTTGACATAGCAACAGGAATTAACGGCATTCCTAAGGGAAGAGTAACTGAAGTCTTTGGAGCAGAATCGTCAGGAAAATCAACCTTAGCTTACCACTTGATGGCAGAATGCCAAAAAACTGGTGGTACTGCAGCCTATGTCGATACCGAACACGCGCTTGATCCAGATTATGCTAAAAGATGCGGTGTAAATACAGATAGCTTATTAGTATCTCAACCAGATTTTGCAGAACAAGCCCTAGAAATATGTGAATATTTGGTACGTAGTGGAGCTGTTGAAATAGTTGTGCTTGATAGCGTGGCTGCATTAGTACCGAAAGTTGAGCTTGAAGGTGATATGGGAGACGCACATGTAGGTTTACAAGCTAGGCTAATGTCACAAGCGTTAAGAAAATTAACTGCAGCAATAAACAAATCTGATTGCGCAGTTTTGTTCATAAATCAAATAAGAGAAAAAGTTGGCATAATATGGGGAAACCCTGAAGTTACTCCAGGTGGAAGGGCATTAAAATTTTATAGCTCTCTTAGAATAGATTTAAGAAGGTCGGAATCTATTAAAAAAGGAACCGATATAATTGGTTCTAGAGTCAAAGCTAGAATAGTAAAAAATAAAGTAGCTCCTCCATTTAAAGTAGCTGAATTTGATATCATGTTTAATTCTGGTATAAGTAAAGAATCAGATATTGTTGACATAGGTGCTGAACTAGGCATAATACAAAAAAGCGGCGCTTTCTATTCCTTTAATGAGGTAAAGTTAGGTCAAGGCAAGGAAAATGCTAAATTGTTCTTATCCGAAAACATTGAAATCTCTTCTCAAATTCAAAGTTTGATCGCAGAAAATATCGCCTAAAACTATATAAGCTCAAATATTTTTTTGTAAATAAATTAGGATAATTATATGGTTGATTTTATAGGTTCGCTTGGAATAATTGCAGTGTGCATACTATTATCTGCTTTTTTCTCCAGCGCCGAATCAGCCTTTTTAACGATGCAAAAGACTTCCAGGTTGACGCATTTAATAAATATAGGTGATCCTAGAGCTTTAAAAGTAGCAAAAATGCTTGAAAACCCAGGAAATTTGCTATCAGTAATTTTATTAGGCAATAACCTTGTTAATGTAACATTTACAGCAACCATTACTGCCTTAGCAATATCTTTAATTGACGACCGAAGCTTTGCAATTCTAATAGCGACTATACTAGGAACAGTAGTTTTATTAATAGCTGGCGAAATACTCCCTAAAACAATAGCAATCAAATATGCCGAAGCTCTAGTTTTCGTGTATTCTAAGCCATTAAATTTATTGTCTACGATATTAATGCCAATTTTATTTGCTTTAAGATCAATTACAAAACTATCAACCGTATTTGAAAAAAATGCTAAGCCAGATATTGCAATTACTGAAGACGAACTACGTTCTTTGATAGACATAGGTGAATCAGAAGGTGTGATTGAAACAAAAGAAGCTGAATTACTAGAGCGGGTATTCAAATTTGGAGATAAAGAAGTAAGAGAAGTTATGACACCTAGAACAGAAATGGTCTTCGTGCCTAATAATTCAACTATACAGCAATTCTTGCAAACCACCGCTACACACACCCATACTCGCTACCCTGTATATAAACAAACCACTGACAACATCATAGGGATAATTTCAGCTAAAGATGTCTTAAAAAGTATGTCGCTTTCCCAACAAAACCTTGATCTACAAGCACCTCTTACAGATGTCATAAGAGATGTATATTTTATACCAGAAACAAAAAGTATTTCAGAACTGTTTGACGAACTTCGTAAAACTGGTAATCAGATGGCAATAGCGATAGATGAATTTGGCGGGATAGCCGGACTTGTGACTATAAAAGGTCTTCTAGAAGAAATAGTTGGAAGCGTTGGAGAGGAAGGCTCTAGCCCCAATATTGAATATGAAGCTATAGGAACCAATATCTACAAAGTAGATGGAGGAATCGATATCGACAATGTCAACAACGTCTTAGGTGCAAGCATTCCTGATGGAGATTATGAAACTTTAGCAGGATTTGTTTTATACATTCTTGGAGATATTCCTTCGGAAGGTGAAGTTTTCAACTACAGAAATTTCAGGTTAGAAGTCATGTCAATGACGGAAATGAAAATTGAAAAGGTAAAATTAACAATTTTTGACAATTCGCAACAATAACCATTAAAACTAAACATACATTATGTCCGTATCTAATATTAACAGTTTTTTTGAAAAAGAAGTCGAAAATTCTATTTCAAGTATAAATTTAAACAAACAAAATATCATTGTAGTGGCTATATCTGGTGGTCAAGATTCAATGGCAATGCTTACCTGCTTATACAAATTAAGTGAGAAATATAATTTCACACTGCATGGCGCCCATTTGAATCATCAATTACGCAAAGTCAATTCATCAAAAGATGCTGCATTCGTTACAAGTTATTTTCAAAAACTCAATATACCTTATAGCGTCGAATCAATAGATGTTTCAAAATATAAAGCTACTAAAAAATTATCTGTGGAAGAAGCAGCAAGAGAATTGAGATATCAATTTTTATCTAAAGTAGCTATTAAATCAAAAACAAACATCATAGCACTTGGTCATACTCTTGATGATCAAGTTGAAACTATATTAATGAATATAATTAGAGGGTCTGGTCTAAACGGATTAAAAGGAATGGAAAATTTCAAAACAAGAAAAATTAATTCCAAACAATTCACATTATTCCGGCCATTATTAAGTATCAAAAGAAACCAAACATTGGAATATTGTAAAAACAACAATATTCCAATCCGAATTGACGAAACAAATACAGACATTGCTATAACTAGAAATAGGATCCGCCTAGAATTAATTCCTTATTTGCAAACGTTCAATCCTTCTATTAAAAATTCTTTGCTTAAATTATCAAAAATCAGTTCAACTATACTAGACAATGAAAAAATCAACGTCAAAAATTCATTCAACGAAATTGTCTCATTAAATAGCAATTACTTTTCAATAGACATCTCTAAATTCAATTCAAAAGCCACATATATTAAAACTGAAATACTAATGGAAATAATAAGGTTGTTGCGCGGAGATTTAAGAGGTATAGAAAACGATAACTATTATGATTTGATGTCGCTAATTGAAAATGCAAAAACCGGATCAAAAAAATATCTTAGAGATTTTTACTGCCTTATCAGCTATAACCAAGCATTTATATATAAAAAAGGAACAGATATAAATACTTTACCTGTATTCAAAGGCTCCCGAAAGCTTATCATTCCAGGAGAGGTTAATTTGGGCAAATGGAATATCAAATCAAAATTGATTGACATAAATAGCAATTCAAATCTTGACTCATTTAAATATTTAAAAACATCACCTTACTCAGAAACTTTTGATATTTCGCTATTGGAAGCTGATCTACATGTAAGAACTAGAAGGCCGGGGGACAGATTCGTTCCTCTAGGTATGGATAACTCCAAAAAATTAAAGGATTTTATGATCGATTCCAAAATACCCTTCCATCATAGAGATAGAATACCATTGGTATGTACCAAAGCTGGAATAATTTGGGTAGTAGGGTGGCGAATATCAAATTGGGCAAAACTTAAAGAAACAAACAGACAGGCTATTCAGATAAATTTCAATACTATATAGCGAATGATTTATATCATTCGATTTAATCTAGGGACAGCATTCATGCCAGGAACATTACCTCTTCTTGAAATAGGAGAACCGTCGATTTCTTTAATATCAAACGAATAAGGATTTGATGGGGCAGACGCCACATATGCCCCAACTGCGAATAAAGAAACAGGCGCCTCGGCTTTAACAAATTCATCTATATCAGTTGGAGTTAGATTATCTCCCACCATTATATCTACATGCTTATAATTTGCTAAATCAAGTCTTTTCCTTATTTCTTTTACTAAATCAACTTTCAATCCACCGCGAGAATCTGGAGTATTAATTCTTATTCCTCTTAATTCTTCTTTCAACAATTGTG
>CAYPYC010000090.1:0-5144 GCA_964414905.1 uncultured Dehalococcoidia bacterium | reverse complement strand
GGAGCCATAAAAATTCATTTAATGTAGAGGGATCTAAGGCATTTAGAATCAATGGAGAATATTTGGAAATCTCTAATCTTTGTAAAGGACAGACAATAACAGTGAATTTCATATTGCCTGAACAAGTAATCAATAGAGTTATTGGGGAGAGGCCTTACAAATTAACCCTAAAGGGACCAGAGGTCACATCAATATACCCTAAAGGACAAGTGTATCCATTATTTAATAAAACTCAAAAACCGGAATCAACTTTGAAACAAAGGTTTGTTTCTAATAAACAGGAAATTATATGGTAAATTGCTATTTATTATCCAAACCACCGCGTGAAGATTATTAGAGCAATGAACAAATATCCGTTTGGGCTATGTATAGGTTTATTTACAAAAATATATAAGGGGATTTTATGACTAACGTCGAAAACCTGATGCATCAACTCAAATCATCTAGGTTGAAAATAAATAACCTCTTAAAAAACATACCAGATGAACACATTCATCTTCCAATTCCCAATAATGAAGAAGGTAGAAATGCAGGTAGGTTCAAGACAGTCCAACAAGTATTGTATAGATTTATAGCCCATGAAATTGAACATACAATACATCTGACAAAAATATTAACGGCTTTAAATATAAATATGAGTGAAGCAAAAATGGTCCTTAAAGAATTACAGGAAAGTAGAGGCAAACTTGAAGGTTTAATTGTCACATTGGAAGATAGTGATTTAGACCGTAAACCATCTGAAAATGAATGGACACCTAGAAAAGTAATCAATCACTTATTAAAAACTGAAGAAACATTTTTGTCGGATATGGTCGTTCAAGCTATTGAACAGAAAAATCTCATCGAGAGGAATTAATGAGTAATCTAGATAATAATATTTATTCGGAACTTGGCATAAGACCAATAATTAACTGTCAGGGTCAAAGAACTATGCTAGGTGGATCTAGACTTAACAAGGATGTGTTCAATGCAATGGAAGCTTCCAATATGAGCTGGGCACTAATGAGGGAGGTTATGGAAAAGGCTTCAGAATATGTTGCTCGTCACATGGGTGTTGAGGCAGCGTATATAACATCTGGCTGCGCGGCAGCAATGGCTCTTAGTACTGCAGCATGTATATCTCGAAAGAATCCAACATATAGGGGAATCCTTCCAAATTAAAAAGGAAGGGAAGACGAGATATTGCTTCAAAAAAAACAAAGATACTCATATGAACGGGCATTCACATCAACTGGAGGAAATTTAATATATGTAGGCAACGAAAATAGTTGTTCAAAAAAAGAATTGGAGAACAGCATTGGACCCAATACTGCAGCAATTGCATATTTAGTTCAATCCCCACCTGATCCAAAAATTTTATCCTTGGAAGATACTGTTGAGATAGGTAGAGCAAATGACTTGCCTGTAATCGCTGATGCAGCTGCACAAATATATCCACTTGAATATTTTCTTAAGATTGCTCAAACTGCCGATTTAGTGTGTTTTGCAGGAAAATTTTTTGGCGCTCCCAATTCAACAGGCTTTGTCTGCGGGAAAAAACCCCTAGTAGATGCAGTTGCGGATCAGGGATTCATAGCTTTTCAAACCCAACCTGATGGCGAAAGAGCTATAGGAAGACCAATGAAAATGGATAGACAATCTATAATCGCCTTGGTAACTGCTTTAAAATCTTGGTTGACAATGAACCATGAAGACCGCCTACTTCGTGTTGACAGGATGCTTGGCACAATACATGACGAACTTAATTCAGTTCCACATATAAAAACACAGTTTGTTACAACAGAATTTTTTTATGGTAGTAGTACATTATTGGTAGAAATGGATACTGAAGCTCTAGGTAAAACTCCTGAAGACATAGCTATTGAATTGGATCAAGGGGATCCACGTATATGGATAGTGCTGCCTGAAGGAAAATTTTACGGTGCTGAATATTTACATTTTGGTGCAATGGGAGCTAATAATTTTGCCATAAATGCTCATGCACTTGAAGATGGAGAAGAGCAAATTGTAGCTGAAAGAATTAAAGCTGTGTTATCGTCTTAAAAATCAACCAAATCAACTGAGTTATACTAAATAGAAATACCGAATAAGGAGAATCAATTGCGTGGTTCAGACCTTTTAATTAAAACTCTCTCTGATTTAGGAACCCAGCAAATCTTCTGCCTGTCAGGTAATCAGATCATGTCCATATTTGACTCGTCTATAGCATCGGATATTGATTTAATTCATTTTAGACATGAAGCTGCCGCAGTACATGCAGCTGATACATGGGGGAGATTAACCAACCAACCTGGAATAGCGATGGTGACTGCTGGTCCGGGCTTTGCGAATACTCTATCCGCTTTGTACGTTGCAATGTCGGCTGAATCCCCTATGGTACTGATTAGTGGTCATTCGCAACTCTCTCAACAGGGCAAAGGTGCTTTTCAGGAAATGCCTCAAGCTGATATGGCAACCCCAGTTACTAAAAGCTCATGGACATGCACAAATACTAAAAACATCGGATATGATATTGAACGTGCCTGCCAAATAGCTATAACAGGTAGGCCAGGTCCAGTTCACATAACTATCCCTGTAGACATATTAGAAGCCGAATTAATGCCTAACAGCCCTATAAAATACCAGGACACCACCTCTGCATCATCACCACTGACTAAATCAGAAACTCAAACTTTACTTGAAACTTTGAAATCTTCAGAGCGTCCCTTGGCATTATTAGGACAGGGAGTAAGTCGACTGGCAAGAAAGCAAATACCTTCAGAATTATTATCAGGTGGTATACCTATGGTTAACATGGAAAGCCCCAGAGGTGTGAACGACCCTAGTCTTGGAGCATTTCCAGAAGTGCTTAAAGAATCTGATTTGATACTACTTCTAGGGAAAAAACTCGATTTCGGACTAAAATTTGGTGACGATTCTGTGTTATCTCCAAATGCTAATATGATTCATGTTGACCATGACATCTCTGTACTTGACCAAGCTAAGAAGTCTGTCCAACCAGACAGACTAATAATAAGTGTTCAGGCTGATCCTTTATCCATAATCGGCATATTAAATAGTAATAATATTGGTGTAACTGAAAAATGGATTAATAAAATACAATCCGCACTAGATTACAAACCTAAGGAATGGACATTTTTAGAAAATTCTACACAAAACCCTATGCATCCTTTAGCAGTGTGTAAACCCGTCAAAGATATTTTCCAAAACCAACAAAATGCTGTATTTATATCTGACGGTGGCGAATTTGGACAATGGACACAAGCATCGATATCAACACCTAACCGTATAATAAATGGACCAAGTGGAGCAATAGGTAGTAGCGTACCAGCAGCTATAGCTGCTTCAATCGCTTATCCTCAATCAACAATTATAGCTATGCTTGGAGATGGTACTTTTGGTTTTCACTGTATGGAATTCGATACAGCTGTAAGGTATAACTTAAAATTTGTAACCATAATTGGTAACGACGCAAAATGGAACGCAGAACACCAAATCCAGTTAAGAGATTATGGATTAGATAGAACCATTGGATGTGATTTAAATGATTCAAGATATGACCTTCTAGTCAAAGCACTCGGTGGCCATGGCGAAAATGTTACAACCAGTTCTGAATTTGGTCCCGCTCTTGAAAGAGCCATTAATTCTGACCTACCCTCATGCATCAACGTTTCAATTGATCCCGTGAAGGCTCCAGAAATTAAACGTGATTGACTGTGTTTTTAATCTTTAAAAACGAGTAAGTATTTAATAGATGACAAACAAACCTCATATCCTATTAATAATGGCAGACCAATTAAGAGCAGACTGTATTGGAATAGCTGGTCATCCTTTAATAAACACTCCCAATATTGATTACCTCGCTAATCAAGGCATTTTATTTGAAAACGCATATACTACAAGTCCTCTGTGCGTCCCAGCCAGAATATCCATGACAACCGGGCTGTATCCCCATAATTCAAATCTGTGGCAAAACGACTCTACAGTGCCGCTGGACTCAGACACATATATGCATAGATTAAAAGAATCTGGGTACACAACTTGTTCAATAGGCAAAAATCATCTTTATCCAATGGAAAACTGTAATTTATATAGTAATCATCCAAATTATAATTTGATTGGTTTCGACCATATAGAAGACATGTCTGGTACATGGGGAATAATAGAAGGAAAAAGCGTATATACTGATTACCTCGAAAATTTGGGGCTAAAAAACAATTTATCTAAATACCTCAAAGATCTCGAAGATAAACCCGATTTAGTACGCCGATTTATCGCAGAACCACTACCTATAGAATCTAAACATTATATAGATTCATTTATTGGGCGAAGAGTATCTCAATATGTTGAAGAATATGAATCCGATCAACCAAGTTTCGTTTATGTGGGTTTTCAAGGACCACACGAACCATGGGATGCTCCTGAAGAATATAAAAGATATCCCCTCAATTCAATTCCAGATCCGATTCCCGAAAAACCACAAGGAGACTGGCTTTCTGAAGAAAGTAAAAATTACCATACCTATGCCCAATACTACCAACCAAGTCATCCTGACCAACTTAAAAAAATTACAGCCGGGTATTTAGGTAAAATAGCTATGATTGACGAATCAATTGGACACATACTCAATACTTATGAACAAAAAGGATGGTTGGACAACACCTACGTTATACTTTCATCTGATCATGGAGAAATGCTAGGAGATCTAGGTAGATTATCCAAAAGTGTTTTTTACGAATCTGCAATAAAAATACCTATGATAATCAGAATACCCGAAACATCAGATTACAAACCATTAAGAGGCACTACAAGAAACCAATTTACAGAACTTATAGATATCCACGCAACTTTACTTGATATCTCAGAATCTCCAATGTGGGAACATCAAGACAGTATGTCCATGTTAGGTCCCAAAAAACGAAATGATGTCCTATCTGAAGTTCACGTGCATTACATGTTGAGAAATGACAAATGGAAAATTATTGTTGGCAAAAACGGAAATTCATTGCAACTGTTCGATTTGCAAAAAGATCCTCTGGAGCAAATAAATTTATGTGGTAATGAAAAATATAAACAGGCTGAACTAGATATGAGAAGTAATCTTCTAAATAGGCTGACTAAAACGACATATAGAAGTGGCGACT
>CAYPYC010000089.1:0-5227 GCA_964414905.1 uncultured Dehalococcoidia bacterium | reverse complement strand
TTTCATTGTAGTGTTTAACCATAGCTTCGGAAGAACTCATACCGTAAAATTTTCTATATATTTTTCCATCTTTCAAAACAGTTTCTGAATTTCCTTCTTCATGACCTGCTAACATACCGCCTAACATAACAAAATTTGCTCCAGCTATATAAGCTTTAGATATATCTCCAGAAGTTTTTGCTCCACCATCAGAGATAGTCAGTACTTTTAGTTGTTCAGCAGTTTCTGCACATTCTAATATGGCTGATAATTGGGGATAGCCAACACCAGTTACTTTGGATGTGCTACAGGCGGAGCCAGATCCAATACCGATTTTTACACCGTCTACACCACAGTCAGCAAGTATTTGGACTCCTTCGGGAGTAACTATGTTTCCGGCTAAAACACCGGTTGCAGGATATTTTTTCCTGAATTGAGATACGATAATGTGGAATGATTTGATATACCCGTTGGGAACATCGAAAACCACTATTTTGGGTATGCTACCAGTTATTTTATGTATGCTGTCAAAGCGAGCTTCAATTGATGATATAGAATCTATACCAAAGGTAATAAAGCTATAATCAAGTGAAACTCCTGACAATATTGCCTCTATCCATTGATCGGAAGTATAGAATTTTGTGATAGCTGTGCACATGCGATAATTCTGTAGTGCCTTAGCCATGTCGAACGTCGCAACATTATCCATGTTGGAAGCGATAATAGGTATTCCTTCCCAAGTAATTTTTGACCTTGGGAAAATATATTCAGTTTCTAGATTGATATTTCTACGAGATTCAAATATGGATTTTGTGGGTACTATTTTTACGTCATTAAATCCCAGTTTCAAATCATCGCTAATGAATTTAGAATTTAGGCTCATTTTTCAAACAGATGTTTATATGACATATTTAATCAATAATAAATTAATTCGGAGGTATGATTTTTCAAACTTTTAAGTAATCAGAAAATATATATTCCAACAGAGTATATTACCACATTATGTTAGATTTTCAGGTGGAGATAAATAATAATATATCTATAATCGTTATCATCGTGGTGAATTTATTTTGAATTAAAGGTTCTGGCAATTAAGCACTCATGGTAAAAAACATTTGTAAAAACTGTATGAATGAAAATATTGATGCAGCTAAATTTTGTAATTTGTGTGGGACTGCATTTGAGCAATTCACTGTAAATAGTTCTTTAAAAATGCAAAGTGGATTTATTCAAACTTTTCGTAGTAGATGGTCTCTCGTTTGGATAGTTCTAGGTGGTTTAATTTTTGTTGCATTACTTGAATTGGTATCATATTTGTTTGGCGAGTTAGGTCAATTTGTCAATCTACTAATGAGTAGTACTTTTATGTATGGTTTGATGTTGATGTGGATATTGTGGATTAGGCATAGAAACGGACTTTCTCTAAATGTTCTTTTTGGTAAATTCGCTAAGGTTAAAACCGTAAGAATTCATTATTTGGTATTGGTGGTTATAACTGGAATGGGATTTAGTATCTCCTGTACTTATATGGGTATCTATTTGATTTTTCAGTTATTTGGAGAAATATCCTTGATCGAAGCATTGTTTGATGGTGCAGATTTGTGGCCTAAAAACTTTAGTTCTATAGAAGCGTATTTACATGTTATTTTGGTAGTAATTCTTTTGGTTGTAATAGCTCCGATTTTCGAGGAGATTGTTTTTCGCGGAATTTTTATGACTCGTTGGGTAGTTAAGTGGGGCTACAAAAGAGGAATAATATTTAGTTCATTGCTGTTTGGAATTTTGCATCCCGGCATCATTGGTCCTACTGTAATGGGGGTTATATTGTGTTGCCTATATAATCGTACTAAAAGTTTGTGGGTGTCAGTTTTTTTTCATGTTATCAATAATTTGATTGTAGTGGTATTGGTATTGATAACTGGTGATCAAGGTGGCATAAAAGCAGAAGAATTTAACAGTGTATCAAGAATGTTACCTATATTTGGGATGTTTATTATTACTGGATCCATTATTAGTTTTATTTTATATAAACTGCGGCCTTTCAAATCAGATATAATACCTTATGAGCATAATCTACCAATTTTAAATGTCGATAATGAATAACTAAAAATAATTTCGTATTTAACTTTATTGTTGATTGCGATAAAAATCAGTCAAGGTAAAAAATGAGTGACGAATCATCTTCAGATTTAAATAATATTTTGCCTCAAGGTAGGAAAGACATCTTTGAAGCAACTAAAAGACAAATATCAAAACGCAACTTTTTGAAGGCGGTTTTAATCTTTGTTTGGGTATTTATGCCTTTGAGTGCAACAAGACGCCATTTAGCTTCTTTGAAGAAATAAAGTGGCTAAAACTGTCAATATCATCTTCATATGTGACAATAACTTTTGCTGTCGAATCTGTGTGATTGATTGTACAGAGTAAATATTTATTTTTGGGGAATGTTATTAATAGATACACTTCAAAATTAGGTAAATTTTTTGCTCAAAAATACCGTTTGATAGTCGGGTTTAGCAGATTCCATAAATTTATTTTAGTAGTTTCACGTGGTCGCTTTATGAGCAAACTTGGTGAATATCCTGTTTTGATCATCCATAGCAAAGGTAGAATAACGGGTAAAATCAGGAAAACACCAATCATTTATATGCATAATGACAAAGATTATGTATGTGTGGGTTCTTTTGGAGGTTCTCCCAAAGACCCTGAATGGGTTAAAAATTTACGTAGTAATCCCCAAGCAGAATTAGAAATCAGTGGCAAAAAAGTATTTGCAACAGCAGAATTTGTAATCGGGGTAAATAGAAACATATTGTGGGAAAAATTAGTTAATTATTACCCAGGGTTCAGTTATTATCAGTCTGTGACTGGCAGGTGTATACCAGTAATAAAATTTACTTCAAAAGTTTAAAATGGATAAAACGGTTTTAATAACAGGTGCTACTTCAGGAATAGGGTTTGAATCAGCTCGCCAAATTGCTGCAATGGGTGCGGATGTGATAGGAGTAGGAAGTTCACAGATAAGTTGTGACAAGGCTTCCAATAGAATGCTTTCATATGGGTGTAAAGTTGATTATATTGCCTGTGACCTATCTGACCAGGAATCGGTTAGAGCCTTGGCCGCAACTATTAATTCTAGATTTAACAGATTAAATGTTTTGATTAATAATGCTGGAGTTATATATTTGAAACGTAAAATAGATTCAAACGGTATCGAGAAAATGTTTTCAGTCAATTATCTGTCTCATTATTTACTTACTAGATTATTATTCGGCAAATTGTTAGCGGCACCAAGGGCAAGAATAATCAATGTCAGCTCCATAGCGCATAAAAAGGTTAGGATGGACTTTGATGATCTTAGTAATAATAAATCGTACAAAATTATGAAAGTTTATGGCAAAACCAAATTAGCCCAACTTCTCTTTACAAAACATTTGTCTGAAAAAGTGGATGTTAACAAAATTACTGTAAATGCGATGCACCCTGGGGTAATCCCTACTAATTTGATATCCAAAAATGGTATTTTAGGAACTGTTTTGACTACAGTATGGAAGCTAATTGGAACATCGCCTAAAGATGGAGCGGAGACTATAGTTTATTTAGCTAATTCCGATAATGTAAAAAATATTTCAGGGAAATACTTTGTAAAGTGTAAGCAAATTGAACTAGCTCCTCATGCGAAAGATCAAGTATCTGCACAAATGCTATGGGATAAAAGTGCTGAAATGTGTACATTACCCAGAGAATTGGAGTTATGATGTTTACCCTCGATGAAGCTCAGGATTCTATTGCATGGTTAGTGGGTATTTGTAAAGAAATATCACCGTGGCGTGATAAGGTGCAAAATTTAAATGTTGAGATTAAAACCCTGCAAACTCGTATGCAAGGTAACGGCGGGTCAGCTTCACATAATAAGCTAGATAACTTAAATTCAGAACTCAAAACTACTGTTAGTAAAATAAATCGTAAAATTTCTGTTATTGAGGAAAAAGGGATAATAATTAAAAGTATTGAACCGGCGCTTTTCGATTTCACCTATGTTATGGATGGAAGAGAAGTCTATTTATGTTGGCGTGAAGGTGAATCTAGAATAGATTATTGGCATGAAAAAGATACGGGATTTGCAGGAAGGCAGAAATTGCAACTATAAGGTAAGTATTAAATAGAAATGACCTGCAATTTACCTTCAATTGCAACTACTTTATACCCAGTATCGTGTATTTTCATTTTGGACAATCTAACCCATTGGTCGATTCCCCGTTGCCTATTAGGATTTTGGTTTGGATTCGCCAACCATTCTTCAGAAACTGCTTTGCTAGGATTCCATGGTGCTCCAGCGTTGTGGTTGTCTTTAAAATAATTTTTAGCTTCATGAATTGTTATAGCTAATTGCTTTGGTGTTTTTGGATAATTTATAAAATTAACTGTGCACATATGGCGATCTTTTGACCCTCCTAGGCTTGCATGGAAAATTCTATAATCGAATATAACCAAATCTCCTGGGTTCGATTCGCAGGCATAGTTAGGAATTGGGGAAATAAATGAACTTTCACTAGCGGCATTATGGTTTTTTCTTATCCAGGAATATTTCAAGTTCTTAATATTGTCGAGTTCATCATGGAATGGCTGTTTGTGTGAGCCTGGGATTACTCTTAATGCACCACTATTTGCTTTTAGTCCATCTAAGTAAAACGCGAACTTGATACCGTACCATTCATATCCTCCTGCATCATGATGCCAATAAGTATTGTTTACGTGTCTATCTATATGTGTTCCCCATGGTAATACTTCTCCATGGATATCTTTCCCTATTGATAACAATCTTTCGTCATCAAGCAAAGAAGCAAAAAAAGGACTATCGCTACCAGACATGTCTATCGTTTGTCTTTTTGTACCATCAAATGGTTCATAATCAGATGCTATCTGAGCCCTGTTATTGAACTCCTTTGATATAGTTTTCACCTCATCTTGTGGAAAAAACTCCCTAATGATTAAGAATCCGAATGTATCAAAGAATGTTTTTTGTTCTGAAGTAAGCATGTAGACCTCCAAAAGATTTGGTGTACAACAATCATTATCAGGTTATATTACAATAATCTTTTAGCGGATAGTATAAAATTGATTTGTATAATTCACCGAACAGTATTTGACATTGACAAATCAATAAATTACAAATATATGTAGCATATATTACTCATAACGTGTAATATGTAATATATATCGCACTAATGCTATAAGAAATTAATAA
>CAYPYC010000088.1:3893-5270 GCA_964414905.1 uncultured Dehalococcoidia bacterium | reverse complement strand
TACTACTCACTGCTGCTCTAAGTGCTTCAACCCCTTGATCTATCCCTCTTTTGATAGCCATAGGATTTGCTCCGGCAGCAATGTTCTTAAATCCTTCGTGTATAATAGCTTGCGCCAAAACCGTAGCAGTAGTTGTTCCATCACCAGCGACGTCATTTGTCTTACTGGCTGCTTCTTTAAGCAACTGTGCCCCCATATTCTCAAAGGCGTCTTCTAACTCTATCTCTTTAGCAATAGTTACTCCATCGCTACAAACCTGAGGTGGACCGAATTTCTTATCTAAAACTACGTTCCTGCCCCTTGGGCCTAAAGTTACGCCAACAGTTTCTGCCATTATATCTATGCCGCGCTTCATTTGAGCACGAGCTTCTTCACTATAAGTAAGCTGTTTAGGCATTAGTTTATTTCCTCCTTATTATTAAAATAACTCAAATTTATTTCTTGAAAAGCACATCATCATCTCTAAGCACCATGTACTCTATATCACCTTCTCGGTATTCAGTACCTCCATACTTAGAAAAAACGACGACATCTCCAACTTCTACTTCTACTGGTAATCTCTTACCATCATCTGTAAGTTTGCCTGGACCAACTGCCACAACTTTGCCTTCTTGAGGCTTTTCTTTAGCAGTGTCAGGTATATATATACCCCCGGGACTCTGTGTTTCTTGACCTTCTATAGGTTCAACAACAATTCTGTTTCCCAAAGGTTTGAACGTAATCTTGGATTTCGCTGCCACCTTACTCCTCCTTTTAGATATTTATTTAGACAATTAGCAGTCTTTATGTGTGACTGCTAAAAAAATTCTAATATACGTATCTCGTCATTGTCAAATGATTCAAGCACTTAGGATAACTGGTAAAAGTACGTAAGATAGATGTTCTTTCCCAAAATAGACAGTATTGGTAGCTTTAACCATATAGGTATGCTTCCCCACATCTTCTCCTGTATTGGGGTTAACATCAAAACGGGGAAAATTGCTGCTGGAGATATCTATCCTTATTCTATGATTGACTTTAAACACATTGCTTATTGGCGGAAGGGGTATATTTATTTCATATAACTTGTCAGGCTTCATCATTTGAGCTCTGTTGAACCCATTACGGTACCTACAACGAATAATAGAATCGGTTAAATTTAGATGATATCCATCTTTATAATCTTCACTTTTTGGATATACATCAATTAATTTTGCAGTGAAGTCCGTATCTATAGCAGACGAAGAAATCCAAATCATCACTTGAATGTCTCCTGTAATTTCAACATCTTTTACTAATGGGGGTGTTTCAAACATCAAAACATCTGACCTATCACAAAGCAAAGGATAAGGCTCATTAGTTTCAAGATTAAAAATCTGAATAGCCCAAAAATGTTGT
>CAYPYC010000088.1:3657-3883 GCA_964414905.1 uncultured Dehalococcoidia bacterium | reverse complement strand
CCCCAACAACCCATTTTTTTCCTTTTGGTGTGCTCCACCATCATAAAACATTGCTTGCATGTAATCTCTCGGGTCTTCTGTCTCCAAGTTAAATTCATCAGGTAAATTTGCTATTTCTCCAGCTGCGCTGGTAGAAGCAATAGTTGGTACCGGTCTGTTAGGGTCGTAAAGGTAAGATATTTGAGTAGTTTCATGATTGGGAATATCCGAAGACAAAAAACCACCA
>CAYPYC010000088.1:0-3647 GCA_964414905.1 uncultured Dehalococcoidia bacterium | reverse complement strand
AAGCCCCCTCCCTGGAAATTAAACCTCAAATAATTTCTTCTACTTAACGGCCTTTGCTTGTCCTCTCTCCCAAATCCCCCACGAATTAATTTTTCTTGTTCGTTTTTTTTTACCATCACCACCTCCCATTACAAATATCCTGACTGGTTTATCATTTTCTACTTCATTAGGAATATCCTTAAGCCAACGATCAAACCACCTTAACCGTTGCTTTCCATATCCATCAATTCCATATGAAGCTTCGGCCCCAAAATCAATATCGCCTGAATAAGTCTGCCCATTTCTTCTGCCTCCATGGTTCCAAGGACCCATATCTAATCTCTGCGGAGTCTTATTTTTATTAGACATGGCGACGTATTGATGTGTAGTAGCAACTGCAAAAGGATCATACCAACCTCCTGAAAAAACTGCAGGTATATCAGCTGCTTCATCAAAATATTGCTCCTGATTACAACATTCCATCTGCCAAAATTCGTCATATTCCCCTCTGTAATAATATTCAAAAAGAATCTTCTCTAGATTAGGAACCCATTTTAGAGGGGTCTGTCCAGGTTTTAACGGAGTATCTTTTAAAAAGGCACGTATATTTTGCCACCCATGTAAGACATCTTTCCGTTTTTCTATATCACCAATGATTTCAGGAGCGTCATGTGCATGAAGAAATAATGCCGCAAACATCCACAGTGACATACAACCCCCTTCACGTGCCTCATGTGCGAAAATATTAGTAGGCGCAACATCAACCCAAATGGCAGAAAGGTGAGGAGGTTTCGTCAATGAAGCGACAGTTTGAATAATCCCGCTATGAGAACTTCCAGTCATACCGATACGACCATTTGACCACGATTGAGATGCTATCCATTCGACAGTATCATAACCGTCATTACCTTCATTACAATTAGCTGTGTGGAAATATTGACCTACTCCTCCAGATTTACCACGCCCCCTGATATCTTGAATCACCACAATATATCCTTTCGGCACAAAATAATTTGCTACTGGATCAATCCACAATGATTTCCAATCCTTGCCATAGGAAGTTCTTCCTAAAATAGTCGGAAATAGCCCTTCTAAACGTTTTTCTTTAACTGCAGGGTAATAAATATCTGTAGCCAACGCGACTTTATCTCTCATAGGCACCATAACGTCGCTGTCTATTACTATTCCATATTCATGAATCGCTAATGGCATAATAAATTTATCTCACCATATTAGGAGTATCTGCCCGGCCAGGAATCGAACCTGGGTCATAGGAGCCAAAGTCCCATGTGCTACCGCTACACCACCGGGCATTATTTTGTTGGTTGAAACTTAAACATTATTAATGTAAAACTAAATAATTAATTATATCTACATTTATCTAACAAAAAACTTCAACCACTAACACTAACAATTCAAGTATACTATTTTAATAAAATAATGCGGTTAAATTAAATAGATTTGCGCACGTTTCAAACTAAGGTCATCGCATCATGCAATTTATTTGTACCAAAAACACACAACATTGTATAAATTGCCATCAAATATCAATCTAATCTAGAGGAAGACTATGGAATCGGAAATACTAAAACAAGACATACAAACCGTTAACAATCTTGTTGGCGAAATAACCAAAAGCATCCAAAAAGTGATTGTTGGAAAATCGGAAACTATAGAACTTTTGCTAATAAGTATGATTTGTCGTGGTCATATACTTCTAGAGGATGTCCCTGGCATTGGTAAAACAACACTTGCTAAATCATTAGCTCAATCCTTGGGAAGCACATTTAGCAGAATACAATGCACTCCTGACTTAATGCCAAATGATGTTCTGGGATTTAATTTTTTCAACCAAAAAAATTCGAGTTTTGAATTTAGACCAGGACCAATTTTCAACCAAATTGTACTAGTAGATGAAATTAATCGTGCAACTCCAAGAACCCAATCAGCATTACTTGAATCAATGCAAGAATTTCAAGTCACAATTGACGGCACCACTCAGCAATTACCGAATCCATTCACAATCATAGCTACCCAAAACCCGATTGAAATGGAAGGTACTTTCCCTTTACCTGAAGCACAGCTAGACAGATTTATAATGCGGTTATCTTTAGGATATCCTACAAAAGAAGAAGAGAACGAATTATTTACGAGGTCTGATAATAATGACCTGTCCAAAGTTATTACTCCAATTACAGACAGCCAAAAAATCATTGCGCTTCAAAAAATACATAAATCAGTGAAAGTAACTAAAGAAATAAAGAACTACATAATTAAAATCATATCTGCAACCCGCAATGAAGAAGATATTGTACTAGGAGCTAGTCCAAGGGCAAGTCTGGATCTATACAAAGCTTGCCAAGCAAAAGCAGCCGTAAATGCTAGAGATTTCGTTATACCTGATGATGTCAAAGGGCTAGCGCCACATATATTAACACATAGAATTGGCATCAGCTTAAATGCTCAAATCAAAGAAAGAACCTCTAATCAGATAATTAATAAAATATTGGATTCGATTGAAATACCAATCACGACTGATTATGAATAAAGCATTAAATTCTAGATTCAAATGAAAAAAAACCGTCTTTCAGGTAAACCGCTTCACGACACATGGATTGTTTTGCTTATTGGTGTGACTGTGTTTGGTGTAATCACAAGTAGAGGACTGGTAATTTCTTTCGGATGCATTGGGATGATTGTTGCGTTTATTTCATTAGCATGGGATAAAGTTTGCTTACAAAACTTAACCTATTATAGAAAACTATCGACCAAAAGAGCTTTCGTAGGAGAAAAAATTGACATCAATCTATCGGTTGAAAACAAAAAACCTCTGCCATTGCCAAAAGTTTTCATATCGGATGAACTACCTAGTGGACTTAAATTGCAGAAATCTCAACCCTTATTTGAAATAAACCACCAAATAATCGACAACAGATTTTTTATAAGAAAATCATTTTCTCTTGGATGGTATCAAAAAATTTTCTGGAACTACTCAGTAATATGTACTAAAAGAGGAATTTATAACTTAGGTCCCGCCAACATAGAAGTCCATGAACCTCTAGGATTTTTACAGAGCAAAACCAAACATCATGCCAAAGACAGTATTGTAATTTATCCAAAGTTGATTGCAATAGAAAAACTTGAGTCTCATTCAAATAGACCTTTAGGGGAATCAATAAAAGGAATGAAATTATTGAATGACTATTCCAGACCATACAGTGTCAGGGATTATGAAATAGGTGACCCTGTAAAAACTATAGATTGGAAGTCCACAGCTAAAACTACAAAACTTAAAGTAAAAACATATGAACCAAGTATAAGCGACATATTCATCATTGCTGTAGCTACTGAAACAACTTCTCCTCACTGGGCAGCGCATAGTCCTCAAAAATTGGAGAGGGTCGTAAGTACTGCTGCTTCAGTAGCATGGTTGGCTTTCAAAAGAAAATTGCAACTTGGGATTTTGACAAATGATCTGCCCTTACCAAAAAACAATCCTTTGATCGTTTCACCCAGCAAAGATAAACATAATATTGATTTCGCACTTAAAGCATTAGCGGGAATTAAAGCTTATTCGGTCGAGCCATTAGAAGACAGACTCATGAAATGTTCACGCAACATACCAAAGGGTTGTACTCTGTCCATAATCACTTCCCACCTATCAAAAA
>CAYPYC010000087.1:0-5325 GCA_964414905.1 uncultured Dehalococcoidia bacterium | reverse complement strand
TTGTAAAGGAGAAACATCCATATATTGCAGATTATCAATTGGTTCCATAGAAACCAATTCTCCCTTACGAGTTTCAACTCTTTCATCAATAAATTCACCTTTTGAATTGAGTCTGGAGTTGGCTTGCGCGATATGGATTTTTTCTTCTTCGTCTGCACTTAGGTAAACTATGTCCTCAGCGTCAAATGAAACGTATGGTTTGACTTGTAGTTTTCTTTTATTTAATTTACCAATTCGTGTGGCTAGTCCTTTGCTAATTGACCTGCCAGATTTTATTATTGTTTTGCCATTTGTATCTACAATATTTTCTGCAATCATTCTCTGTTCTAAGTCTGGACTCAAATTTGATATGGTTGTTTTAATTTTTCTGTATGGAGTTTCTATAAATCCATAATTGTTAGTTCTGGCGCAGGTTGCTAAAGATCCTAATAGACCAATATTAGGTCCTTCAGGTGTTTCAATAGGACAAATTCTTCCGTAGTGAGAATGATGGACATCTCTTACATCATATCCTGCTCTTTCTCTGGATAACCCACCAGGTCCTAAAGCTGAAAGACGTCGTTTATGGGTTATTTCAGACAATGGATTTGTTTGATCCATGAACTGAGATAATTGTGAACCACCAAAAAATTCTCTTATTGATGCCACTATAGGGCGGGTATTTACTAGAGCAGCCGGGGTTGTTGTTGATGGGTCAAGCTGAGTAGTCATTTTTTCCCTGATTCCACGTTCTAATCTAATCAACCCAACTCGCATTTGGTTTTGAATTAATTCGCCTACTGATCTGACTCTTCTATTCCCAAGGTGGTCAATGTCATCACTTTTATCCATGCCATTGTTAATTTCAATCATTTTTTTCATCATGGTTACTATATCTTCGTTGGATAATATTCTATGGCTTAGATCAGAAGAATTTATGTTTAATCTTCTATTTATTTTATATCTGCCAACTTTTCCTAAATCGTATCTTCTATTGTCAAAAAAAAGATTATTAAGAAGAGTACGTGCATTTTCAACGCTTGGTGGCTCTCCAGGTCTTAATCTTTTATAGAGTTCAACAAGTGATTTCTCTTGATCCCCTACATATTGATCTCTTTCCATGGTTGGTCCGAGGTAAGAATTTTCTTTGTCAACGTCTTTGAAAAGCTTAATAATCTGAGCTTGACTGTATCCAAGGCAACTTAAGATTAAGGTTGCGGGTGATTTACGTTTACGATCGATTTTTACAGAAATTATATTTTTTGCACTAGTTTCAAATTCAATCCATGCCCCTCTGTATGGAATTAGATTTGCCGAGGTTAGCTCTCTCCCGGTATTTGCGTCAGCGTTTGATGTGAAATACACTCCGGGTGAACGCACTAATTGACTTACTACAACTCGCTCTGCACCGTTTATGATGAATGTGCCTTTTTTTGTCATGACGGGCATTTCGCCAATAAACAATTCTTGTATTTTTCTTTCACCTTGACTAGGTCCCGGAGCTTGGCTAAGGAGTTCAACTGTAATATAAAGTGGTGCAGTATAACTTAATTCTTCTATTCTGCATTTCTTCTCGTCGTTTTTAGGTTCTCCGAATTTATGTTCAAGAAGGTTTAATTCAAATCTTCCTCCAGCGTAGTCTTGTATCGGAGAAATTTCCTCGAAAAGTTCTTTAAGTCCTTCATTTTTAAACCACTCAAATGATTTTTGCTGGATTTGAATTAAGTTAGGGATTGCAATATTTTCGTTTTTCCTTAATTCACTAGAATTTGATAATAGGTTATTGGATTGATACAACTCAGTGGCAACCATAGTTGTTAAAACTCCTAAAAAGAATATTTTGGTATGAGAATCAGGCGGTTCTTGTGAACAAATTTAAAATCATATATTACGTATACGCAACTGTATAATTTCGATGATAAGATGAGGTTGATAGCAATTAGATTGGGACACCACAACACACTAAGATATCACAATAATATTTTAAATGTCACTAGTTTTATTAGTTAATTAGACCTATTGTTCAGATTTTTCTTTCTAGTTCCGAGGTTTATCAGGATTATTGGAAATTTCTGCACTGTCAGCCAATACAATCACTTTGTTATCAGAAATTTGCAGGAATCCTCCTGCTATGGCAATAGAATTTTCATTCTGGTCATTATATACCTTAAGCTTTCCAGTACTAAGAGCTGTAAGTAAGTTAGAGTGGTTTGGAAGTATTGCAAGTTCCCCTAGGGATCCAGGAGCAACCACCATTGTGGCAGGTCCTGAATATATATTTTTTTCTTCTGTTACCACTTCGACAGTCAATGATAGTGGCATGGGTGTTCCTCCTGATTATTCAGATTTTATATCTTTTGCTTTTGCCAATACTTCATCGATTGTTCCTACCATATAGAAAGCTTGCTCTGGTAAATCATCGTGTATGCCATCTAATATTTCTCTAAATCCTTGTACGGTATCTTTAACAGGAACATATTTACCTGATTGACCTGTAAATTGTTCGGCAACTGAAAATGGTTGAGTTAAGAATCTTTGTATTTTTCTAGCTCTTGAAACAGTAGCTTTATCTTCATCAGAGAGTTCTTCTATACCTAAAATTGCGATAATATCTTGCAATTCTTGGTACCTTTGAAGAACCTGTGTTACACCCATAGCTACATCATAGTGTTCTTGTCCAACTACATTCGCTTCCAGAATGTTTGAAAAGGAAGTAAGAGGGTCAACCGCAGGGTACAAACCCTGTGCTGATAATGCTCTGTCAAGCGTCATTACTGCATCTAAATGTCCAAAAGTAGTGACAATTCCAGGATCCGTATAGTCGTCTGCAGGAACATAAATAGCTTGTACAGATGTAATTGAACCATTTTTGGAAGATGTTATTCTTTCTTCTAGGTCTCCCATTTCTGTTCCCAATGTGGGTTGGTACCCAACAGCAGATGGCATTCTTCCCAACAAAGCGGAAACTTCCATTCCAGCTAAAATATACCTAAAGATATTATCTACGAATAGGAGTACATCCTGACCCCTTTCCTCTTTAAAATATTCAGCCATGGTCAGACCTGTTTGTGCTACTCTAGCTCTAATACCAGGTGGCTCATTCATTTGTCCGAAAACTAACACCGTTTGAGGTAAAACGCCTGCATCTTGCATTTCATGCCATAAGTCATTTCCCTCTCTAGATCTTTCTCCAACACCCGCAAAAACTGAGACACCTTTGTGTTCTTTACCAATATTATTAATCAACTCTTGGATAATTACAGTTTTACCTACGCCAGCTCCACCGAAAGCACCAATTTTCCCCCCTTTAGTAAACGGCGTTATCAAATCTAAGACTTTTATTCCAGTTTCTAAGACAGACACCTCGGTTGCTTGGTCTTCAAAGCTAGGTGGTTTTCTGTGGATAGGCCATTTATCATCTGGTGCCTCTATATCACCTAACCCATCAATTGGCTCACCAAGCGTGTTGAATAACCTTCCTAACGTAGAGTCTCCAACGGGTACTGATATAGCATTACCAGTATCTATTACCTCAGTCCCTCTACTTAAACCTTCCGTTGGCCCTAGTGCTATGCACCTCACCCAGTTATTACCGATGTGTTGTTCAACCTCTAAAACTAATTTTTCGGATCCAATATTAGTTTCTAATGCATTAAATACTGCGGGTATGTCTTCCCCAGTAAAATCAACGTCTACCACTGTACCAATTATTTGTACTATTTTTCCGGTTGCCATTCTTTGCTCCTAGACACTCTATTTTCTGGTTATATTAACTATCCTTCTAAGGCAGAAACTCCACCTACAATATCAAGTAGTTCATTTGTTATCATTTCTTGTCTCTTTTTATTCATTAACAAAGTTAAATCACCAACCATTTCATTTGCATTATCCGTAGCTTGATTCATTGCTACCATTCTTGCTGATTGTTCACTTGCATTTGCTTCAAGTATCGAGTGATGCACCAACGTTTGCACATATCGAGGCAATAAGCTTGATAATAATTCCCCTGCAGTTGGTTCGTATATGTATTCTTTAGTTGATGAAGTTAGTTGATCAGTTTTTATAGGAAGTAATTGTGTGATAATTGGTTTTTGTAAAGTGGTATTAATAAACTGTGAGTAACCAACAAAAAAAGAATCAACACTACCACTATTAAACTCTTGGATTAACTGATTAGCTATTTCAATTGTATCGTTAGATTTAGGTTTATCTCCAATTCCTGAAAATTGTCCTAGTAATTCCAAATTATTTCTTCGGCTATAATCTATACCTTTTTTACCAACTCCAATTATTTTAGCCGGGATATCTTCTTTGACTATAAAAGCATCTAAAGCTCTCATCAAATTTGAGTTCAAGCCTCCTGTAAGTCCTCTGTCGGGCGTTATAAATAAAACACCTATGTTTTTGATTTCCCTTTGCTGTGCCAATGATTGATTAGCAATTTCATCACCTATTTGTGATATGACATTTGAGACCATCTCTTTCATGCTGCTAGAGTAATATCTCCCTTGCGTGGCTGCATCTTGGCTACGACGCAATTTTGAAGCAGCTATCATTGCCATCGCTTTAGTTATTTTCGCAGTATTCTGGACACTACGAATACGTCTTGATATTTGCCTTACGCTTGCCATGTATTTACACTAATCCACTGTCTATAAATTGTTCTATCGCAGAATTTAATTGGGATTTAGATTCGTCAGTTAATGCATTTGCAATATCAACTAACAACTCTGAGTGGTTAGAAGTAGTATATTTATGAAATTCATCTTCCCAAGTTTTAATGTTTTCTACATCAACGTTATCTAAATATCCTTCGTTGAGAGCGTATATTATAGCTACTTGCTGACCAACAGGCAGAGGAACATTTTGTCCTTGTTTCAATACTTCAACACTTCTTTGTCCTCTAGCTAATTGTCTTTTTGTAGCAGCATCCAAGTCATCTGTTCCAAATTGAGCAAAAGTCACCAATTCTCGATATTGTGCTAAATCTAAACGCATTTGACCTGCTACAGCTTTCATTGATTTACTTTGAGCAGCACTGCCTACACGTGAAACGGATAAACCTACATTTACCGCAGGTCTTGTTCCTGCATTGAATAATTCAGGTTCTAAATATATTTGGCCATCTGTAATAGAAATGACATTGGTAGGTACGTAAGCTGAAACATCGCCTGCCAGAGTTTCAATTACAGGTAAAGCAGTAATTGAACCACCCCCATGTTCATCATCAAGTTTTGCAGCTCTTTCAAGCAATCTACTGTGTAAATAGAATACGTCTCCAGGATAAGCCTCCCTTCCAGGTGGGCGTTTCAACAATAATGACATCTGTCTATATGCCCAAGCATG
>CAYPYC010000086.1:0-5337 GCA_964414905.1 uncultured Dehalococcoidia bacterium | reverse complement strand
TGTGAGTGATGATGGATTTACTGCTGCAGAATGTGCACGGCAATTAAACAAAGCAGGTTGTGACATAGTAGGAATAAATTGCATGAACGATCCTGAGCATATGTATCCATTAATAAAAGAAATGAGATCAAGCTTTGATGGATATTTTGCTGCTCAGCCTGTTGCATATAGATGTACAGATGAAGTGCCGTGGTTTACCGGACAGCCTGGATTTCCAGATAAATTAGAACCATTCCATATAAATAGATTTGAATTAGGGGAGTTTGCAATCAAGGCTAAAGATATGGGTGTGAATTACATTGGAGGCTGTTGTGGCTGCAAGGCAACTCATATGCGTGAAATGGCAAAAGCTTTGGGTAAGTATGAGGACAAAAATAATTGGGTAAAGACTGGTTCTGCTATGAGTGAGACAGAATACAGTAAGAGCGTCAGAGATTCGCAGTAAAAACTATTCTAAACGTATTTCTCTAAATTCGACCTTATTAGAAGCAACAAGATTTTTGATTTCCCTTTGGGTTTTTGATAATTTGCTGCTGGCGGTTTTAAACTCTACTAATACTATACGGTCATTTTCAAATTGAATCCCATCTATTGGATTGCCTAAGAACTTGAATCCACTTGGGTCCCACGGGTACGAATCTAAAAGTGGCATGAATTGTTCTGTCAACTGTCCATATCTAGTGCTTTGGCTTCTATTTCTGAACCTTTCCTTGGAGAGGTTTTTGTAAAGCCTGGAATTTATTAATAAAGATGTTATGAGGAGCAAGAATAAAATTAGTATTATCCACCATGCATATTGAGAATCCATTTAATTCCTCCGTGAGATATTAATTTTACTTAACAGTTATTATAAAATATCTATGTACAACTTTTGTTTGCATAGGAGATCAAATTGAGATTTGGGTTTGTGAAAATATTAAGCATTGTTATTTTATTTAATTTGATTATGGCAGGATGCTCAAATTCTGAAAACGATTTTGATAATGTTGATTCCAAGATTGAAGTTTCTGCCGAGAAAATTGGAGACACCCTTCAACCTAAGGATATTAAAGTCAAACATAAACAGGACGTTACAATAAATATCAAATCTGATGTTGACGGAACATTTCATATTCACGGTTATAATTTGGAAAAAGATTTAAAGTCAGGTGAAAAAGCTGAAATACGTTTGGTAGCAGACGCCACTGGACGGTTTCCAATAGGATTCCATGCATCTGATTCTAAATCCCAAGATAATCACGATCACGATCACGATGACGATGACGATGACGATGACCACAAAGAAATGATTGTAGGAAATTTTATAGTAGAGCCTAACTAATGAAAAAATATTTTTATGGGTTAGGAATATTAGCCGCTCTAAGTTTTGGGCTGTTAAATTTTTCTAAGATTCAGGCGCATGGATTTGGAGAACGCTATGACCTTCCTATTCCGTTAGCGTTTTTTCTAGTAGGAGCTTCCCTAACGATTATTCTATCGTTTGTTGTGATTGGGTTGTTTGTTAGTTATGCTCATAAAAGACGTGACTTTGTTCCAACTCGTACCTTAGTGGGTACCGATGCTTTGCAATCTACCAGCATGAAAATCATTGGTGCCTTGATAAAGATATGTGCTGTATCAATATTTGTACTTTTGTTGGCTACGGGATTATTCGGTTCGAGAAACCCTTCCGAAAATTTCTCTGTGATATTTGTATGGATAATTTGGTGGGTTGGTTTTGGTTTAGCTATTCCGATAATTGGAAATTTTTGGGCATCAGTAAATCCTATCACTATTATTTTTGATGCGATTTACTTCATCTTATCCAAAAACTGTGAACTTAATAAAAGATGTAAGGGATTGAGACATAAATATAATTGTCCGAAATATAGTGAGTTCAATTTTGCACCTTACCCACCTGTACTGAAATATTGGCCGATAGTTTTTTGGTTTTTACTTTTTGCCTGGATTGAAAATAGCGGATATGGAGCATCACCGGAAGACCTGGCAAGGTGCGTTATTTTATATACAACGGTATCAGTTATTGGAATGTTGATTTATGGCAGGGATATTTGGTTGAGTAGAGGGGAAGTTTTTAATGTTGACTACAACATAATGGGGTCATTCGGATTTCTTGAATTTGAGCGAGACGAACATGGGTCTTTGGTAAATATCAATATTCGGCCACCCATAGTCGGGTTGTTGAAACTACAAACAGGAAGTATCTCTTTTGTTGTTTTTCATATCATCTTATTAGCAACTATAACTTTCGATGGCCTTTCTGAAACATTTATCTGGTATGAAGCTATTGATTTATTTGTTCCTGTTTTCGGACTTACCGGTTTAGAATTTCTTGGCCTTATTTTTATGCCAGCAGTATTTTTCCTAGCATATTATGTGTTTTCATGGGTTATATATTTAGTCGCTGGAGAAATGAATTTAAATAAGATATTGACTGTTTTTGTATTTGCTTTAACCCCAATAGCGATTGCTTATCATATAGCGCATTATTTTTCTTATATAGTTATTACAGGTCAAATGATAATACCCCTAATATCTGATCCATTTGGATTTGGGTGGGATATATTCGGTACCGCAGCTTACACAACAAATATCGGACTTATAAATGCTAAGATGATTTGGTATCTATCAGTGATAACGATTGTGTTGGGACACGTGTTTTCAATATTGATTTCCCATATCAAATCAACTGGATCTTATTCCAATAGGTCTTTAGCTACTAAAAGTCAATATCCAATGATGATACTTATGGTTTTTTATACCGCGTTGAGTTTGTGGATAATATCTCAGCCGTTAGTTGAAAGGTGATTTAACATGAGAAAGATATTGCTTTTAATGCTTGTCGTTGGATTTGTCAGTTCTTGTAGTTTTATACCATTAAGTATTTCAGAATCCAATAAAGCGTCTGAATTTAACTTGACGCTTTATAGGTTGGATGATCGACAGAGTGTTTCTCAAATAAACCTAAATGACTACAAGGGTTCAACAGTGATAGTTAACTTTTGGGCAATCTGGTGTATGCCTTGTCGCAGAGAAATGCCGGTTTTACAGGATATCAGTGATGAATTTAAGGATCGAGGATTGGTAGTTATAGGTATTAATTCGGGATTGGAAAAAGACGCAGATAATGAAGAGATAGTTGAATTCCTGAATTATTTAACTATAGATTATCCGGTTGGTTATGGCGATGCAGAATCTAAAATAGAGCAAGATTATTCAATAGTGGGTTTGCCATCTACATTCATTATAGATGGTGAAGGAAACATCAGGTATAAGTGGTTGGGAGAATGGAAAAAGGAAACTTTTTACAATGCTGTTGTAACAGTACTTGATAATTGAGTTTAATAGAAACTAACAATCGATATTTGTACATGAATTTAATTGAAGAGATTTTTAATAACTAGGTTTCAATCATGCCAATGCATAAAGGCCGGTTATCAATAAATCATTTGAGATAAATTTTGTTTGGATTGTCCTTCATAGACGATTGTTTTATCTTTCATGATTAACAATTTATCGGCATATTTAGACGCCATTTCTAAATTATGGGTACATATAAGTATGCCTTTTCCATCTGATGATACTTTTTTAAGTATTCTAAAAAACATATCAGTATTTTGGTGGTCTAGACTGTTTATGGATTCATCCATTATAAGTATTTTCCTATCTTGAGATAACGCAAATGCCAACCAGACCCTTTGTTTTTCACCGGAAGATAATTCTTCGAAAGGTCTACTTGAAAGGTCAGAAATATTACATTTATCCATGCAGTATTCTATTGCCGATTTATCTACTGGCGTAAGTTTTGAATTAAACATGCTTTTGGGGTTAAAACGTGCTAAATTCATCAATTCGCCTACGGTTATATAAAGTGGGTCAGGTATCTCTGAAGGTAAATATGAAATATGTTTAGTTCGTAAATTCATATAATCATTATGGGTGTCAAAATATATCTCACCTTTATCAGGAGCTAATTCGCCCATAATTAATTTTAGTAAAGTGCTTTTGCCAATGCCATTTTGTCCAATCAAACATGTGAATTCTCCAACCGATATGCTTAGATTCATTGATTCTAGTAAAGAGGTATTGTTATAGCTAAAAGATATATTATTAAATTTTAATATCACAAATATCTCCACGCTAAATAGATCATGAGCGGAGCACCTAATACAGATATCACGAATCCTACAGGTACTTCGTTGGGCATAAAAGCTAATCTGGAAACTTGGTCTGCATATAACATAAATAGTCCACCAATTGGAATAGAAAAAAATAATATGTGTCGAATATTATTCCCTACGATTATTCGTGTTATGTGCGGTACGATTAATCCCAATAAACCAACTGTACCGACTACACTAACTGCAGCGCCACTTAATATACCTGCTGAAACCATTGAGACAAATTTAATACGAGTTGAATTTACACCAATATTTTTGGAAATCACGTCTCCTAAAACTATTATATTAAGTTTGTTAGATACACCAAAAATTATAATCAATCCTAATAACAAAAACGGCAACATTGGCAAATAAGAACTCCATGGGATGTTAGCAGTACTTCCGCCGATGACGGTGAGAACTTGCTGAGTGAATACCCTGTAATAAGCCATAATCCCTGTTGTGATAGCTATACACATCGCCCCTATAGAAAATCCAATCAATGCTAAAGTCGATGGTTTAACATTGCTTCTATTTGAAAGTGCAAATATCAAGATTGCGCATGCAATAGATGCACCGACGCATAATGAAGTTTGAAACCAAGGTGAATCACTGAGTATTCCTGATAGAACTAAAGCTTGTACAATTAAAGCACCTCCAGTTATTCCAAAAAGTTGAGGGTCTCCTAATGGATTACGTGTGTTAGTTTGTAAAATAACACCTGAAACTGCAAAAGCGGATCCTACTGTGAAAGCGATTAGTATCCTAGGGATTCTGATATCCCAGATTATTGTGGAATTACCGGAACTTGATGGTAGTAGAATCGTATTTAATGAGTCTTTTAAAGTTAAGTCTGAAGGCCCCACCAATATACCTAAGCCAACACCTGTTACCGTCAATATGAGAACTATGATTGCACAATATACAAGTCTATTCAAAAATAATATTCCTGGTTAGCAGCTTAATGATTTAGTAGAGAAGACATTTCTTCAAGTGCATTTATTATTCTAGGACCTGGTGCCTGCATAAACAATATAGGATCTAATTCTTTGACATCACCATTTTGGATAGCGGGTAATCGATTGAATCCCGGTATATTTACTAGGGTTTCAGATAGTTTTGGGGCAGGGGGAGGGGCAGGGCTGATTGTAGATCGGAAGAGCACACGTCTGAACTC
>CAYPYC010000085.1:3635-5409 GCA_964414905.1 uncultured Dehalococcoidia bacterium | reverse complement strand
TTATTATTTCACCTTATTAAAAGCTAACTGTTTATTATTTGAACTAATTTATCCAACGGCACCTTCTAAACTGACTCTTAGAAGTTGTTGTGCTTCCATCGCAAATTCAAACGGCAATTCTTGAAATATTCCTCTACAAAAACCATTAATAATCATATAATGTGCCTCTTCTTCAGAAATTCCTCTTTGCATACAATAAAACAGCTTGTCATCGCTGACTTTTGAAGTTGATGCTTCATGCTCCATATTGGCTGTGGGGTTTCTCACTTCTATATATGGAACTGTATGAGCACCACATGAGTCACCTATAAGTAAGGAATCACACTGGGTGTAATTTGTTGCATTGTCAGCTGATGGCATTATTTGTACTAACCCTCTGTATGTGTTTTGACCTTTACCAGCAGAAATTCCCTTTGCCACTATTGTACTTTTTGTGTTTTTACCAATATGAATCATCTTGGTGCCGGTGTCAGCCTGTTGGTGATTGTTAGCTAAAGCAACTGAATAAAACTCTCCAGTGGAATTTTCTCCTTCAAGCATTACACTAGGATATTTCCAAGTAATTGCTGAACCCGTCTCGACTTGTGTCCAAGATATTTTAGAATTTCTTCCAATGCATCTACCTCTTTTAGTTACAAAGTTATATACTCCTCCGTTGCCGTCTTTATCTCCTGGATACCAATTTTGAAGAGTGGAATATTTAATTTCGGCATTTTCTAGAGCTACAAGCTCTACAACAGCCGCATGCAGCTGGTGCGTTTTTCTCATTGGAGCTGTACATCCTTCTAGATAACTCACATATGAATCTTTATCTGCTACGATCAATGTTCTTTCGAATTGGCCGGTTTCTTCAGAATTAATTCTGAAATATGTCATCAATTCAATAGGACACTTTACTCCTGGTGGCACATAGACAAAAGAGCCGTCACTAAAAACAGCTGAATTAAGAGTTGCGTAAAAATTATCACTATATGGAACAACTGAACCGAGATATTTTTGAATTAACTCAGGATGCGTTTTGACTGCTTCACTAACTGAACAGAAAATCACTCCCGCATCTTCAAGCTTTTGTTGGTACGTTGTTGCTACTGAAACACTGTCAAAAATTGCGTCTACAGCTACTCCGGTAAGTTTTTTTTGTTCTTCTAATGGTATACCGAGTTTTTCAAACGTTGATAAAAGTTCGGGATCTATTTCATCTAAGCTTTTGGGTTTTTCAGTTTGTGTTGTGGGAGCGGCGTAATAATGTATATCTTGGTAGTCAATGTTTTTAAAATTTACTTTGGCCCAATTTGGTTCGCTATCTGAGTATTTTAACCATTGTTTGTAAGCGTTCAATCGCCATTCGAGTAAAAACTCTGGTTCTTCTTTTTTTTGAGATATCATCCTAATTACATCTTCATTTAACCCTTTAGGGGCTATATCAGATTCGATTTCAGTAGTGAATCCATATTTGTATTCAGAAGAAATTTCTTGATTTTTGGAATTTCGTGACAAAACTTTGTTTGAAGGCATAAGCATATCCGTATTTTGTTATTATCTGAAACTAGAAAATCGAGTAGGATTTCAGAAGTTATTTTAATTATAGACCAATATGGTCAACAAATAAAATAATTTAATATGATTTAGCCATGCAGATTCAACTTATTATCAAAAAAATAAATTATAAAAAATTCAATATCGAGTCAATAGTTCGTAAATCAAATTTTTAGTTTTAAATGAATTTACTTTTACTGCTAATCTGGTATTTCCGTTAGTTGAAAGTAATGTTGTT
>CAYPYC010000085.1:0-3625 GCA_964414905.1 uncultured Dehalococcoidia bacterium | reverse complement strand
ACTTTTTCAAAATCGAAAAGGGTAGGTTCTAAATAAGCAGCTATTGCAACTGGGTCATGGAAATGAAATTGTGTCCGGTTAATATGGCTACGGTTATTAAACCAGTTTGATATTAACTCATTTGCTAGTGTCGGTATTTCTCCAACAAGTTTCAACCAGGGAGTTTCAGATTTAGATATATATATTTTTTCCGTTATATTTAAAGGGATTAAAGTAGTTTGTATTTCGGACCTGAATATGTATTCAGCTGCAACTGGGTCGTTATAAATATTGAATTCTGCGAAGGGGGTTATATTCCCGGTTGAATTAACTGAACCTCCCATAATAGTTATACTGTTTACGGATTTTCGAAATTGAGGATAGTTTTTTAATGCTGAAGCAATATTTGTCAATGGCCCTAATGCGAGGACATCAATTTTGTTGTAATCATTGCCTATTTTAGAGAGGATTTCATTTGCGGGTAGTGTTGGTTTTTTTAAATAGTATTTGCTTAAGTCCATTCCTAAACCATTTTTACCATGGAAATCGTATGCATAATGGAATTTGCCTTCAATTGGTTGAGCAGCACCTACCCCTATAGGAATATTATCGAAGTCCAAATTTGAAGTTGATTGGGTTTTGTAAAAATTTAATAATGAATGGGTATTTTTACTTGTATCTTCTATTGTTGCGTTTCCTCCTACAGTAGTTACCGCTGATAAAATATTCTTTGAATCATTTAAATGATTTAACACCATTAATATGGCCAAACAATCGTCTATTCCAGGATCGCAATCAATCAGTATATTTACCATTTTAATGCTGGGTGAATAATTCTTTTTTTATAACTGGTACATAGCATTTTGTTAGTAGATGTATTTTATTCATAAATGTCAGGTTAGTTCTTTGTTTTAGAATTAAATGAGGCTTTTTATTCATCTGTCTCAGTAATCTGATATACACTTCAGCTATTAATTCTATGCACTTTCGCGAATCTTTGTTGACTAAGTTTTTAAGTGGCTTACTTTGAGAGAAATATTTTTCAGCTCGCGAGATTTGCGTTTTGATAAGCCTATTAAAGTTCGCATTTATCTTCCCGTTTTTCAAATCATCGTATGAGTATTCTGAGTTATGCAAATCGTCTTTTGGTAAATATATTCGGTTCAGTTCAAAATCTTCCTTAATATCTCTAATAATATTCGTTAGTTGCATTGCTACGCCTAAATCTTTAGCTAATTCTTTACATCTATCATCTTTGTATCCAAAAATATTTAGGCACATTAATCCAACGGTAGATGCTACTCGATAGCAGTATAGATTTAATTCTTCGAAGTTATTGAACCTTACAAAATCAATGTCACTTTCCATTCCAAGTATAAGGTCTTCAAGATATTCTACAGGAATCTTATATGTATTGATGACATCCTTAACGGCTAATGTGATCGGGTTCGGATAAACGCATTTTGTTATTTGTTTTAGACTAAATCTGATTTCATCTAACGCTAGCCTTTTTTCTGATGGTTTGTTGTCGTTGTCTACGATATCGTCACACAACCTGCAAAAGGCATATATAGCATATATAGCTTTTCTTTTATTGGAAGGTAGAGTTTTTGATGCTAAATAAAAACTTGTTGATTGTGATTTAACAAGTTTCTCGCATTCTTTATAAGAAGTAGCTAAATCAGGTTTCATTTTATTAGAATTCTAATCTGCCAGCATGGAGTTTGTAATTGTTATTTTATAAACTTAAATGTTTTAATCAAACGCCCATAATTTGTACGATTATTTCACGTGGTGTTATTTTTGATTCGTCGAGTTCGACTACAAATATACGTTGCCATTGCCCTAGTGTTAAAAGTCCATTTGCTACAGGTATTGTTTCGCTACTACCTAGTAAAAGGTGCTGGCAATGAGAATGACCGTTAGGAGGTTCTCCTTCATTCATGTTTACGGTTCTAATTGTAAAGTCGTTATGACCGTACCTTGCACTTTTAGGTGATAGTTTTTCTAATAAACTAGACATGTCATTTAGCAGTAGTGGTTCATTTTCCTGGATGACAATAGCGGATGTAGTGTGTCTTGAAAAAATTGTTACAGTTCCGTTCGAAACATCCGTTTTATCCAATATCGATGTTATCCGGTCAGTTATGTCTATAAATTCAGGGGCAGCAGATGTGTTAATTATCAGCGTTGAGGTTTTTGATATAAAACCTGATTTTATAGGAGATACATTTTTTGAATTCATCTAGATTTCCTTAACCAATCGAGAAAGTAATTTTATTAGTGACAATAAATAAACTATAACACCTAATTTTTAACTGGGTAAAGGCGTTTGTATTTCAATTAGTGTTGTCTTTTTGTTAAAAATAATGCAAGGGATTCTATATCTTTTCTAGATTCATTGGGGATTGGAATATTTCGAATACTAGATAATGCTTTGGTGCAATATGTCTCTGCTAATTCGATACATTGTTCTTTGGTTTTAGTTTGATCCATTATATTTAGGACTTCATTTAAATCTGATTCAGAAATTGTTGGATTATTATAAATGGCGGTTATTTTCTTTTGATTTATTTGGGTGGTTTTAGAAGCTGTGATTATAATAGGGAGACTATTTTTTTTTCTGATTATGTCGGCTCCGACTGGTTTTCCGGTTTTTGATTCTTTTCCCCATATTCCAAGAATATCGTCAGTTATTTGAAATACTAACCCCAAATATTTCCCGAACTCATTGAAAGCATGCAATTTGTGATGGTTTTCAGTTGCCAAACCTGCGCCTATTTTTATTGCTGAAGCTATTAATGCTCCTGTTTTTTTTGAAATCATTTCCAAATAAAGTTCTTTTGTTAACGATGCTTCTCCCTCATATTTTATATCTAAAAATTGTCCTTCGATCATTTCGAGGCATGCTTGGGTTAAAATATAGTTCAACTTTAGACACTTATTTATTGGTAGACCGGTTTTCATTAATTTATTCATTGTAATATCGGCAATTATTCTCAAATTGTTGCCAGCAATTAAAGCCTTAGGGTTTCCCCATAATGCCCAAATGGTTGGTCTATTGTGTCTTAATTTATCTTTGTCTTGAATGTCGTCATGTATCAAAGAAAAATTATGTATGAATTCCAAAGGGATAGCTGCTGGGATTGCTTTTTGAACATCGCCTCCTGCAGCTTTGCATGCTAATATACAAAGGATTGGTCTTAAAGCTTTTCCCGAGATAGGTTTATTTGTTTGATATCCATTTGGATCTGTCCAGCCAAGAAAATATTTCAACATAATATTAATTTTTGTTTCTTCATCGGGGAATTCATTTTGCATTTTTATATCAACTTGGTTGTGATATTTTGAAAATATCTCCTTTACGCGTTTTTCAGCGTCGGAATTTGCCAAGTTGATTTTGTCTGAAATTTCTTGATGCACTAAATCTTTCATATCGTCAATTTTACATTATCTTTAATAGCATTTATCGAGTAATAAATGACAGTATATATTTGGAAATCGTAGTTGTCCAAAATCCGAGTTTTATAGAGGGTGTTAATCTGTTGTATATGTTTAAAAGTTTGTGTTATATTTCTATCTGTTTGTAATATGGAAAATTTTGATGAATATTATCGCCAATATGGCCTTATAACAATTTTTTTGG
>CAYPYC010000084.1:3769-5440 GCA_964414905.1 uncultured Dehalococcoidia bacterium | reverse complement strand
TTGCTTTAAAGTCCCTTTGTCAATACCTAAAATTGTTAATAGATTAAACAATATAGTTCTGGCATACATTATTCAAATATCAAATTTGCAATCTAATCATTCACCTATATATTACTTTTATTAGATTTAGATTCAAATATCATTGAATTTCTCCAACACTTCCAATTGTTTTTTATTTAAATTGGTAGGAGTAACCAGTTTTAAAATTACAATATGCCTACCAACAAAATCCGAATTGACTTCAGGCAAACCATAACCATCAATAATTACTTTTTGTCCATTCTGTGAACCTTGAGGGATATTCATAGATAAAGAGCCTCTTAAACCTTTAATATCAATCGATCCACCAATAATTGCCAATACGGTATCTACATTTTCTTCTGTATATATATCAGAACCCTTTCGAAAAAAATGAGTGTCTTCTTTAAGAGATATAACAACGTATAAATCTCCAAAGATAGAAGAACCAGCACCACCCTCACCTTCAATCTTTAAAGTATGCCCATCATCAACTCCAGGTGGGATTGATATATCTATTTTCTTATTTACATCTAATTGTCCCGACCCATTACATTTTTCACAGCGCTCTTTAACCTGAACACCTTTACCACCACAATGAAGGCAAGGAGTAACCTGTCTTATAACTGAAAATCCTGAACGCTGTTCAGCAATAACTTGACCAGCTCCGTCACAATACCCACAAGAATCAACGACGCCGTTCTTGGCACCAGTAGAATTGCATTCCAAACAAGAATCCTTGTAACTTATATCAATTTGTTTCTCTATTCCATTAACAACATCATCAATAATAATTTCAAGGTCGTACCTTAAATCCGATCCTTTACCAACATTTTTACTTCTACTTCTTGACCTAGACGAGAATCCGCCGAAAAACCCACCACCCGAACCAAAAAGATCACCTAGACCAAAGCCTTTTAGTATAGAGTCAAAATCAACCGCAGAAAAAATATCTTCTTGAGTATAACCCTCTAATCCTTGATGTCCGTAGGTATCATATAATTGTTTTTTCTTTGGGTCACTTAAAACAGCATAAGCCTCATTAATTTCCTTCATTTTCTCTATGGCTTCAGGGTTATCAGGGTTTTTGTCAGGATGATACTTCATAGCAAGCTTCCTATAAGCTTTTTTCACTTCATCTTGGTCAGAATTCCTGTCTATTCCTAAAACAGAATAAAAATCCAATTTATTCATAAAATCACACCTTAATCGCTATTTGGCAAATTGCGTAAAAATCTTACACCAAACAATATTCCTTTTCTATAATAATAATCTATTTATAAGATATTTGGTGAACTTTACATTTTATGTTATGTTCAATTTGTATTTTTCAATTTTTAGCATGACAGAGGTAGCACAATGAAGGCAGCAGTTCTTTATAAACCTGGTTTCCCCTTACCAATTGACGATGTGGAATTACAAAAACCGCAATCTGGAGAAGTTATGGTTAAATTATCGGCAGCTGGTGTATGCCACAGCGATTATCATTTCATAAGTGGATTTTTCACCCCAACTAGAATGCCTCTAGTGATGGGGCATGAAGGAGCAGGAATAGTAACCGAGGTCGGCGAAAACGTCCAAACAGCAAAAGTTGGAGACAAGGTGATTTTGTCAATGGATTCAATGTGCGGCAAATGCAAAAATTGCACTATT
>CAYPYC010000084.1:0-3759 GCA_964414905.1 uncultured Dehalococcoidia bacterium | reverse complement strand
CATATCCAAGAACTTTTAAGATGCCCGATGGTACTACTCGTTTCAAAAAAAATAATACTGAACTATTCCATATGGTTGGTACTTTCTCTGAATACACGGTCTTGCCTCAAGATCAATTAGTTATAATACCTAAGGATACTCCCTTAGACAAAGCTTGCATTATTGGTTGTGCAGTTATAACCGGAATAGGTTCGGTTATAAATAGAGCTAAAGTTAAAATCGGCGATACAACTGCAGTTTTTGGATGTGGAGGAGTAGGACTTAATGTAATACAAGGTTGCAGTATAGCAGGAGCAACTCAAATAATAGCGATTGATCCCGTTGATTCCAAATTAACCAAAGCAACTGAATTAGGTGCTACGCACACAATCAACCCTACAAAAATTGACACGGTGGAAGCGATTAAAGATATTACTTCAGGAGGAGTGAATTTTGCTTTCGACGTGGTGGGTGACCCTAATGTGATAAAAACAGCTTTCACATCAACTCGACCTGGAGGAACAACAGTAATTGTAGGTATACCACCTACAGATCTAGACCTATCAATAAAAGGTTGGGACATATTACTTGATAGAACAATAATGGGAGCTTTCCACGGAGGAGCTAGAGCAAGACATGATTTCCTATGGATTCTCGACTTATATAATACTGGAAGAATTAAACTAGATGAATTAATTACTGGTTATAGACCACTTGAGGAAATAAACGAAGCTTTTGATGACTTGATTAATGGTAAAAGTATAAGAACAGTTTTGACATATTAAACAAATTCTTGCAATTTTGCAGATCTCCCGGGGTGCCTTAATTTTTTCAAAGCTTTTGATTCAATTTGTCTTATCCTTTCTCTGGTAACACCAAACCTCTCACCAATTTGCTCTAAGGTCATAGTCTCACCATCATTGAGCCCGAATCGCAATTTTACAATTGTTGCTTCTCTTTCATTCAAGGTTTCCAATGAATCATATAATTGATCTCTAAGTAATTTTTCAGTAGTGATCTGAACTGGGCCCGCATCCCTAGTATCTTCTACAACATCTGATAAAAGTAATGTTTCATTTTCAATTAACGGCATATCAAGTGACATTGGAAATTCAGACAATTTATTTATCTCTTTGATTTTTTCTTGTGGCAATTCTGTTGCTTTCGACAATTCTTTTTCAGTTACATCCCTACCCTGCTGCTGAGTGATTTTCCTCTTAACTGAATTGACTTTGTTCATAGTATCTATCATATGTACTGGTACACGTATTAATCTAGCCTGGTCGGCTATAGCTCTAGTAATTGACTGTCTTATCCACCAAGTAGCATATGTACTAAATTTATGCCCTTTCCTATAATCAAACTTGTTCACAGCTTTAATTAATCCAATATTGCCTTCTTGAACCAAGTCCTGCAAAGCCATTCCTCTATTCAAATACTTTTTCGCAACACTTACCACCAAACGCAGATTAGATTCAGTCAATTTATTTTTTGCAAATTCACATTCGTTATTCAATTTATTCAAATGAAATTTGCATAGTAACTCATAGTCCAAGAAGGTCTTGAACCATTTCGCTTTATTAACTTCTTTGAACAAATTCTTAAGACTAATTTTGGCAATAATATCCAAAATATCTTCAGGAACAATTTGAATTTCAATAGACAGTTTTTTAATCTGCTGTTCGATTTCATCAATCGGTTGATTCATTTTCTGTGATAATGAACTAATCAATTCTTGATCAAAATAGGAATCTATAACATTCCTAAATTCCTCATTTTGCGCCAACTTGATAAAAGAAGTGTCAGATGGCTGACCTAATTCCTTTGACAAACTTTCCACAATTTTATATTTCGAACAAACTAATTTTATTGCCGCAGCAACAATAGTTGAATTAAATGATGTATCTCGGTTAATATCAAATTCGACTATTAAATCGTTTATCCTATCCCCTATTTCAATTTGTCTTCCAATAACAGATTCTTCTTTCTTAGTTAATAATTCCAACTTGCCAATATCATGGAGATATAATTTAGTTGCATCTAAATCTGGATCCCGTTCTAGATTTTCTTCATCACTACTATTTTTTTTAACTTTCTGACCCGATTCTTCAGCCACATCAGAATTGAATTCACTTTTTTCACTAAGATTGAAGTTTCGAGCACTTTCATCATCGGCGTAATCCTTTTCTACGTAGTCGGTAGGATTATCATCGGTTATTTTCTCTCTTGAATCTAATTGCTGATTAAAATGATTTAATGCTGGATTCTCATTCATATTGTTCACCTATTGACTATAAGTTTTAATAATCATTGCCAAACACACATCGTTACAAAATGCCAACAAAACATTTTAAACCGCTTAAAATAACGAAATAAATTGATTTGCCATTCATGTGTATATTTGAAAATACAATCAGAAACTTTACAGTTCTAGGTAAATTAGAGTGTTAAATTCACATATTTTATTTTAATTAACTCCATAAAATTTAATAATTTGATATATGAATCTCACGGTTTGAGTTGGTTAAATCTCGTCAAACAAATACAATATCTAATTACTATGACCTTTCAAATCCATATAATGTAAAGATAAATTGAAAGAATACGACGCAATAATAATAGGTTCAGGACCTAACGGTCTCTCGTCAGCAATAACAATTGCTAGAGAAGGATTTAGTGTCTTAGTTATAGAAGGAGCAAACGTTATTGGAGGAGGAGTACGGTCAGATTATATAACTGCAACCGACTTCAGGCATGACATATGTTCTGCATTTTACCCACTAGCCATAAGTTCTCCGTTTTTCAAATCATTAAATCTTGAGTCTCATGGCTTAGAATGGATTCAACCTACAGCTCCCGTCGGTCACCCCTTAAATAACGGTGAATCTGTAATATTAGAAAGGTCTGTAAATGAAACGGCCTATGGCCTGGACAGTGATAGTGAATCTTACAAGAAACTGCTTAATCCTCTAGTTAAAAACTGGCCTTATCTAATAGAAGATGTTTTAGGACCACTTAGATTTCCAAAACACCCATTCAAAACAGCTAGGTTCGGTTTGATAGGTGCAAGATCAGCATTAGGTCTAGTTAAATCCAAATTTAAATCCGAAAGAACTAAATCTCTATTTGCAGGAATAGCTGCACATGCCACACAACCATTAAATTCACCATTTACTGCAGGTATAGGACTAACACTAAACGTCGCAGGCCATTATTCCGGATGGCCTATCGCAAAGTTTGGTTCCCAAAGTATCTCTGATGCACTTGAAAAGTGTTTGGTAGAATACGGTGGTGAAATTGAAACAGGCAATTTCATAAGTTCATTGAGCGAATTACCCAAATCAAAAATCATATTGTGCGACATTACACCCAAACAATTACTTGCGATAGCGAGTGGTCAACTTAATAAAAAATACATTAACTCTATGAATAAATTCAGGTATGGTTCAGGAGTTTTTAAAATTGATTGGGCATTGAATGAACCTGTGCCTTGGCTGTCGAAAGATTGTCATAAAGCTGGCACAATTCATTTAGGTGGGACTTCGTTAGAAATAGCGAAAGCAGAACAAGAAGTAGCAGATGGCAAACATCCTGACAAACCATATGTACTGATTGGCCAGCAAAGCCTATTTGATCAAACAAGAGCCCCTGATGGCAAACACACACTTTGGGGTTATTGTCACGTACCTCACGGTTCGACTGAAGATATGACATCCCAGATAGAAAACCAAATTGAAAGGTTCGCTCCAGGATTCAAAGATTTAATAATACAAAAAACAA
>CAYPYC010000083.1:0-5459 GCA_964414905.1 uncultured Dehalococcoidia bacterium | reverse complement strand
CTTAATTGCAGAGTCATTTGGAGAACCTGGAGATAGAACTTTTAGAATATCTGCTAAAACCAGCTCTCATCTGATATATATTTGGGTAGAGAAAGAACACTTAATTCAGCTAAGCCTATTAGTGTTCCAGCTCTCCGAAAAAGTTTCTTCTAAAAAGTTAGATGACTATGCAAAGGAAGTCGAAGATTCAGAGCCAGACCAATCTATAATTGAATTTAGGGCAGGAAAGATTGCCCTAGAATTTGATCCAGAAACCCAATTATTTATGATTGAGGCGATTCAAGATGAAGAATCAACCGATTCTACGCCCATACATATCAAATCCGAAATCTATCCGGAAATAATAATACGATTTGCAAAAAATGCTTTGGAGATTTGTGCAGCCGGGAGGCCTACTTGTAATTTGTGTTTAACCCCCATAGATAAAGACGTTCAGCACAGATGCCCCAAGCTAAACGGCCATCTAAGATTCGAGATTCCATGATATGAACTAGGACTCCCTAAATATCAATTTTAATCGGTTACTAAATAAACAAATGCATTCCAACACTCAATTGCTGAAAACCGGACTGATAACTAAATGTGAGTTGCTTTCTGGTTGTTCTAACGATGCATATTTAATAGAAATATCAGACGACTTACAAAATTTGGTTGTTAAAGCTGTATACAAACCGAAAGACGGCGAAAAACCCTTATGGGATTTTCCTAATGGAACACTTTATAAGCGCGAATATGCGGCTTTCCTTATCAGCAAAGAACTTGGTTGGCCAACCATACCTGAAACAGTAATAAGAGACGGCCCCTTTGGAATTGGCTCAATACAATTATACATAAACCACGACCCACAGGTTACCTACTTCGACTTAGCCACTGAAGGATTTAATGGGTTAAGCGAATTAGCACTATTCGATATCTTGGTTAATAATGCAGACCGTAAAGCAGGTCATTGTATTTTGGATAAAGACAATAAATTATGGAGTATAGATCATGGACTTTGTTTCCACTCTAATTTCAAAACAAGAACAGTAATGATAGAATTCTGGGGGGCGAAAATCAACGATGAATTTATAATAAATCTTGAATCTCTAGGCGAAAAATTATCCCAAAATTCTAGCCTTCGTTTAAATTTACTTAAACTAATTTCAGAAGATGAAATCTTTTCCCTTTTATCTAGAACAAACAGTTTAATTTCAGGAGGAATAATTCCTGTATTGAATCCATATAATAATGTTCCATGGCCACTTATATGACTTTCAGATTTTCAAATTAATCAATGCCTCTCAAAAACCAACGTGCCACACCAATTCTTTAACAATTTGATATTGGATTCTTGATTTATCGGGTCCGTTTCAAATTTGTGGAATGTTTCAAATTTTCCGTCCTGGCCTAGGATAATTTTTCTTAATTTATTTGGCTCTATTACTTGCTTTACTGCTCCTCCAGATTCCCTTACAATTGTTATTCCTGCTGCTACATCCCAAATCCTTGGGCTTTTAGCTACCGCGTAGCGTAAAACGTCCATGCCCACAAGTGCAAGGTCAACTGCAATACTGCCCGTATTTCGATTTTCAACCCCTTTCACGATTTCCAACCCTGCATTAAACATTTTACTGTTAGGAAACACCCCCAATGCAGATGGTTTTGAATGACTTATCAAGAAATCTTCCAATGTTACTCCATCACAAAGCACTCCATTGCCAACACTTGCATGAACAACTATACCGTCTTCATTATATGGCCATGGTAAATGAATTGCTCCAACTATAGGCTCGCCATCATAAAGAAGCGCAACAGATGAACTAAACAATGGGAAATTCGACGTGAAATTTAGTGTTCCATCTAGCGGATCAACCACCCATACATATTTTGAACTACCATATGACTTATCATTAGCATTGTCTGTTTCTTCCCCTATAAATTCATGGTCCGGGTAATATTTCTTGATTTCATTTGAGATGAATGCTTGGCATTTGAAATCAACTTCGGTTACAGGGTCAGCTTCCTTACCGTTTTTGAATTGTATTCCCACCTTCCGGCCAAAATGTTCTTTGATAATAACCCCGGCGCCACGAGCTAATTTTTCAGCTAATTTTTCGAATTCTATAATATTTGCGGATTGATATTTAACCATGAATTTCTTTGATTAGCTTTTCTAACCACCCTCTACTTTAACTTTATCCCAAAGATCATTCATTTCAACGAAATCCATATCACCAAGATTATCACCTCGAGACTTCGCAATAAGATTCATTTTTTCAAACCGCTTAATGAATTTTCGATTGGCTGTTTCCAAAGCTAGCTCGGGATTTATACCAGTCCACCTTGCTACGTTTACTATGGAAAACAACAGGTCGCCAAATTCTTCTTCTTGGTTTTCAGTTGTCTCGGCTTTTCTAATTTCTTCAATCTCTTCTGGCACTTTAGCCAAAACCTGCTCATACTCCACCCAATCAAATCCTAGTGCCGATGCTCGTTCTTGAATCAACAATGCGGCGGACAAAGAAGGAGTCACTTTTGGAATATCGCCTAACACTCGATTATCTTCATCTGATTTAGTTTCGGATTTAATTTTATGCCAATTCGATTCGATTTCATCTTTTCCTATTTGCTGTTGCGGGTTCTTAAAAATATGAGGATGTCTTTCTATCATTTTAGCAATTATCGATTTAAAAACATCTTGTTCATTGAACCATCCCTGTTTTTTTGCAAGAGCAAGTTGAAATCCTAATTGGAAAAACAGGTCTCCTGTTTCATTTAAAATTGCGGACTTGTTGTTTTCTGTCATAGCCTCAATCAATTCATAGCTTTCTTCTAATATGAATCTCCTTATTGACATAAAAGTCTGAGACTTATCCCATTCACACCCTTCTGGGCCTAAAAGGTCGTTTATCAAATCCATCATATCCGTAAAACTAACAATGTTGTTACTATATTTTTGTTCCATTTACCAATTATTCTCCGCTGATTTATATTTATATAAATGATGCCCTAAAATTATCCGATCATTAGTTTGATTATACAGTTAGCCCCTGCTACACTTTTGAAACATAGCCAATTATTGGTTATAGATATAGAAACCCGATGAAAAATTTATTTTACCGTAGAGGTTAAAGTGGGAAATGTAAACGTTGAATTTAGTCCTGAAGCAGATGTTTTCGATGCAAATATATCTTTGGGAAGAAGACATGACACAAAACTTAGGGTTGATGGTATATCTGAAACATTAGAATTAATGGATTTTTCCGGAATCAGCAGGGCACTAGCCTATAATCCACATGCAGTGTCTTTTGATGGACTTGACGGCAATTCATTTTTAATTGAGGAAATAGAAAATCATAGATTTCGAATTGAGCCTCAGTTCGTATGGAGTCCAGGGATTGATTCTCTAAGCACTGCAATTGCTCAAACAGCACTGCACAAAGTTAAATCGATTAGAATGACTCCCATTTCCAACAACTACGTTTTTAAATCATGGGTTGTTTCTGAATGGCTAGAATGGCTATCAAGTGAGTCAATCCCTCTATGGCTGCCAGTAGAAGAAACTGACCCAGGAGATATATTTGAAACCGTTGTTAAACATCCTAAACTCAAACTTGTATTAACAGAAGTGCACTATAAACATTATCCATGGGTAATGCACCTATTGAAAGCATTGCCCAATCTTTATATTGAAACTTCCAGGTTTGTTGTTATTGACGGGATAAGAATATTGGTTGATGCTATCGGTTCGGAAAGAATATTGTATGGGTCCCGCTTTCCATATTCTCCATTTTCCCCTATGTTGTATTCGATACATTTATCTGATTTAAATCCTAATCAACTCAACCAAATATGCCACACAAACTTGGAAAACTTATTGAAGGAAGGGAAATGATTAAAACACCTGTAATCGATTTTCACACCCATGCTGGAGGTTGGGCTAGTATTGGAATGAAGTTTGATGTTCCAAAATTCATTGAAGTTATGGATTCATCCGGAGTAGACATATCATGCATTAACTGCATTTTCCATGGAAAAGCAAGAAGATCCAACGATATAGTCTCCGCAATTGTTAAAGAGAACCCTGGCAGATTCGCAGGGGTTGGATTTGTTACTCCACATTATCCTGACGAATGCATTAATGAGCTAGAAAGATGTTTTGACCAGTTAGGAATGAAGTTTTTGAAAATATACCCTGATTATTTTGGAAAACCAGTTGATGACCCTGGCTACTACCCGATTTTTGAATGGGCCGATCAAAGAAATTTAGTAATTATGTGCCATTCCTCTTACGGAACTGGTTCAGTATCTGATTCCTTAACTAGCCCATTACGATTCATAGGTTTATCCGACAGATACCCTAATATTCGCTGGGTTTTAGCCCATTCGGGCAACGATACCCCTGGACAAATTCAGGCTGTGACAGCCGGACAGAGTTCCCCAAATATATTTTTGGAAACATGCACATCTTTTGGAGCACAAGGCACAATAGAGTTTTTAGTTCAGGGAGTTGGAGGAGACCGAGTCTTATTTGGCTCTGATATGCCTCTGCTAGACGGAAAGTTTGGGGTCGGAAGAATAGTAACTGCAAACATATCAGAAGATGACAAGAAAAAAATCCTCGGCCTTAACGCCATGAAACTTTTAAATATACAAATGAATGAGTTGCCAAATATTTAAACCACTTAATTTAAGGAAATAACAATGGTTCGATCTTTATCTTCACTACAATCAGAATATCGCGATAAAACTCCTGCTTCTCACACTCAATGGGCGAAAGGAATCGACGTTATGCCTGGAGGGGTTATAAAAGGAGCTTATTGGTATGACCCATATCCTATATACATAGAGCGTGCAGAAGGTTGTCATATATATGATATAGATGGTAATAAATATCTGGATTTTGCCAACCATCACAGTACAATGATAGTAGGGCACAACCACCCAGGCGTTGTCCAAGCAATCGCTACAGAGCTCCAGAAGGGACTAGGGTTTGGTGGCCCCACCAAACTTGAAGAAGAAATATCTTCGGAAATAGTCTCTAGATTTCCTGCTATTGATAAAGTGAGGTTTACGAATTCTGGGACAGAATCTTCTCTACACGCAACTCGAATCGTCAGAGCTCATTCTGGAAAGCAAAAAATTGCTAAATTTGAGGGAGCATATCATGGCAGTCATGATGCCGTTGAGGTTAGTTCTGCTCCTCCCTTAAATAAAGCCGGCTCTCCTGAAATGCCTAACGCCGTCCCTGCTTGGCCAGGAATGAGCAAAGACTCAGAAACGGACATCATAATCCTGCCCTATAATGACATGGAAAGCGTAGAAGCAATATTGACAGAAAATAAAGACGAAATTGCAGGGGTCTTCTATGACGGTAGAGCCGGAATGCTCGACATTCCGGTTGAATTTTCTAAGTTCGTCAGAAAAATAACAAAAGACCTTGGGATATTAATGATTATGGACGAAGTGGTAAGCTTCCG
>CAYPYC010000082.1:0-5550 GCA_964414905.1 uncultured Dehalococcoidia bacterium | reverse complement strand
AATTGAGGCAACTCAAATGGCAAGAATAAAGTTGCCAATAGAGACTTACCCATTACAAGCTTGGGTGACTGAACCAATAAAACCTTGTCTTGATGTTGTAGTAATGTCAAATACCGTTCATGCTTATTTAAGTCAAACTACTAAGGGAGACTTAGTGGCTGGTGCTGGAATAGACCCATATACTTCTTATGCTCAACGTGGTGGTTTTCATGTGTTGGAAGATGCGATAGCGGCAATAGTTGAACTATTTCCAGTTTTCAGTAGGCTTAGGATGCTCCGGCAATGGGCAGGAATAGTTGATGTATCTCCAGATGCCTGTCCCATAATTGGCCAAACTGATGTTAAAAACCTTTACATTAATTGTGGATGGGGTACGGGTGGATATAAAGCAACTCCAGGTTCCGGTTGGGTATTTGCACATACAATCGCTAATGATAAGCCACATATTTTGAATGAACCATTTTCCATTGAAAGATTTGAAACTGGAAGATTGATTGATGAGCACGGAGCAGCAGGTGTAGCACATTAGGAGAAATAAAAGATGTTAATGGTAAATTGTCCTTGGTGTGGATTTCGTGATGAAACCGAATTTAAATATGGAGGCCAAGCTAATATTGTCAGGCCGGGAAAACCAGAAATGGCGAGTGATAGCGATTGGGCCAATTATTTATATATGAGGCAAAATGAAAAAGGAGACCATTTTGAACAATGGTGTCATTCATCCGGTTGTCGAAGATGGTTCAATGCTGAAAGAAATACAGTCACCAATGAAATAATACGAACTTATAAGATTAACTGAAAATGATATTGGGATAAAGTTGAATAAATTTAGATATAAAAATATTGGTAGGATTAATCGAAACAAGACACTGAATTTCACTTTCAATGGTAAGAGATATATTGGCTATCAAGGTGATACATTGGCTTCTGCTTTATTAGCTAATGGAATACATTTGATTGCAAGGAGTATCAAATATCATAGGCCAAGGGGTTTTGTAGGTGCGGGTGTTGAAGATCCTAATGGAATAGTAAAGATTGGTTCAGGTTCCAAAACTTTACCTAATCATTTTGCTACTCAAGTTGAATTGTACGAAGGGCTCGAAGCTGAAAGCGTGAATTGTTGGCCAAGCGTAAATTTTGATTTTGGCGCTTTACAGGGGATGCTATCTAGATTTTTGGTCCCAGGATTTTATTACAAAACTTTTATGTGGCCATCTTCATTATGGCCAATTTATGAAAAATTGCTTAGAAACAGGGCTGGTTATGGCGTTGTGCCTAGCCATCCAGATGTAGATCGATATGAAAAAAGAAATATTCATTGTGAAATTTTAATAATTGGGGGAGGTCCTGCTGGTATATCTGCAGCTTTGGCTGCAGGTCGTTCAGGTTTGAGGGTGATATTGGTTGATGAACAAAATGAGTTAGGCGGAACTCTTTTGAATAACCGAGTTCAGATTGACGGTAAAGATGCAAATACTTGGATAAGTCAGTCAATCAAGGAACTGAGTGAAATGCCCGAGGTTAAGATTTTGCCCAGAAGCACTGCTTTTGGAAATTACCAGCATCGCTACATAAGTGTGCTTGAAAGGATTCCTGAAAATCATTTGGGAAAATATACCAACTTGCCAAGGGAACGTATTTGGAAAATCAGGGCTGGGAAAACGTTTATTGCTACAGGCGCTATAGAAAGATCTTTAGTATTTTCTGGCAATGATGTGCCAGGTGTTATGTTATCTTCTGCAGTTGAATCTTTTATATTCAGATATGGGGTTTCACTTGGTAAAAATGTTGCTTTTGTTACAAACAATGATAGTGTTTACAATCTTTGTGTAACACTGCATGAACTAGGAATAAATGTACCCGCAATTATAGATTGTAGGTCAAATATAAATTCAGTATTAATTAACAAAATAACTGAATTAGGTATACGTGTATATTCTGGTTGGCAAATCGAAAAAGTAGTTGGTAAAAAAAGAATCAATGGGATAGAAATATCTAAGATTAAAATCACAGATAAAGATTCGAATAAAATAAATGATGTGGAAAAAATTGAGTGCGATATTTTAGCTATGTCTGGCGGTTGGGATCCCAACTTACATTTGTATTCTCAACTTGGAAATAAAATCCAGTATGACTTAAATTCAAAATGGTTTCTTTCAGACGATGATATTGAAAATCAATATATGATTGGCTCATGTATGGGATTAGTTGCTACCCAAGATTGTTTAGGTCAAGGATTTCAAACAATGTTGGAGTCTCTTAGACAATCTGGAATAGAAATTATTCCAAAGCAATTCAACGTAGAGTTAGACCCGTATTTATATGATCAGACAACTATTTCAGATGTGATTTCAAGTGAATCAGAGGAATCGAGTTTGAAAAGGAAACAATTTGTTGATTTCCAATTAGATGTTACCTCAAGAGATATTGATATAGCTCTGGAGGAAGGGTTTGAATCCATTCAGCATGTAAAAAGGTATACTACAGCGAACCAAGGAACAGATCAAGGTAAAATATCAGGCACTAATTTAGCTATGCTGATAGCACAAAAGACCGGAAAAGAAATTAGTGAAATAGGACCTACTACTTTTAGACCTCCTTATACCCCAATCACCTTCGGAGCTATAGCAGGAAGGTCTTTGCTTGATCAATTCGATCCTGTAAGACGAACTTCTATACATGATTGGCATGTTAGAGCTGGGGCTGAATTTGAGAACGTTGGTCAATGGAAAAGACCATGGTTTTACCCTAAAGTTAATGAAACTATAGATGATGCAGTGATTAGAGAATGTTTGGCGGTGCGCAATTCAATTGGGATTTGTGATGCTTCGACGTTAGGTAAGATTGAAATCAATGGTCCAGATTCGGCTGAGTTTCTTAACAGAGTTTATGTAAATAACTGGTCCAAATTACAAATTGGCAGATGCAGATATGGATTAATGTTAGGAGATGATGGGAATGTAATGGATGATGGGGTAACGGCTAGAATTGGTGAAAATAAATATCTGATGCATACTACCACTTCAGGTGCTGCTACTGTAATGGATTGGTTAGAAAGATGGTTGCAAACAGAATGGCCTGAATTGAAAGTATATTTGACTTCGGTGACAGATCAATGGTCTACCATATCGATAAATGGACCTAACAGCCGTAAGGTTTTAGGTAAGTTATGTGATGACATAGAATTGTCAAATGAATCTTTCCCATTCATGTCTTTTAAAACAGGGACTGTTTCAAATGTAAATGCCCGAGTGTTTAGAGTAAGTTTTGCTGGAGAACTGTCTTATGAAATTAATGTTGATTCTGAATATGGCAGCGTTGTATGGCAAGCAATTATGGATGCCGGGCGTGAATTTGGAATAACTCCATATGGTACTGAAGCGATGCATGTTTTACGTGCAGAAAAGGGATATGTGATAGTTGGACAGGACACTGATGGGTCTGTAACACCTGTAGATTTAGGTTATGAGAAAATGCTATCTAAAACAAAGGATTTTCTGGGTAAGAGATCTTTAGATAGAAAAGAGATGGCTAGAAATGATAGGAAGCAATTTGTTGGATTAATGCCCTTTCAATCATCAAAAAAAATATCTGAAGGTGCACAAATAGTTGAAAGTTTAGCAAATCAATCAGTTATGATTGGTCATGTTACGTCATCATATTTTAGCCCGATATTGGATAAGTACATAGCTCTTGCTTTAATACAGTCCGGCAGAAACCGTATGGGAGAATACGTTTATGCTATTGACACTAAAGGCGGAAAAATTAAATCGGAAATTGTAAATCCTGTTTTTTATGACTTGAAAGGCGATAGACAAAATGTCTGATAATACTGCCAATGATCCTAAAATTAACACATCTGTTTTTTCTATTATGGAAGAGTCCAATTTAGCTCAACTTAATATAAGGTTTGATGTATCAGATGCTTCTATTTTGTCGAGTATAAAGAGTGTGCTAGGTTTAAATCTTGAAATGCCACCAAACACCATAGTAAATGATAATGAGAAATTTGCTTTGTGGCTGGGTCCCGACGAGAGACTTGTGATATTACCTAAAGACCAAATAATGACTGCAGGAATGAATTTAGAAAGAGAATTGCAGGGCATACATTATTCTTCAGTGGATTTATCTAGCGGACAGATTATACTTGACCTTAAAGGTGAAGAGGTACTCAATATTCTATCAAAAGGTTGTTCTGTTGACTTACACCAGAAATATTTTAATGTTGGCCAATGTGTCCAGACATCGATTGATAAGATTAATGTCATTTGTTTCCCTTTAGGAAACAATTATATTAGGGTAATAGTCAGACGTAGTTATTCAGAGGCGTTGATTGAATGGTTCAAAGATGCTTATATAGAGTTTGTCTGAGTTATCCCAGATTCTTCATTCTGTATGTAGGTTGCAATTTTTCAGGTATTTCAGAGTTCAATGAACTGATTCCGGTTTCCATTAATACTGAATCAATCCCAAAGTTTTTTGCGCCTTGTATATCTGTATGTAGCTGATCTCCAATCATCACCATTTTTTTGGTTCTGGTCTTGGCAAAAGCTTTTTCGAAAATTGGTAAATAAGGTTTACCCAGTTTAGTGAAAGTCAAAGTTTTGTTCATAGGATAACGAAGAGATAATGCTTCCTCAATAAGTTTTGCTAAACTCGCGGCGGCTAAGCCGAAGGAAGTCTCAGTTTTTGGATACAGTAAATCAGGATTCATAAGTATCAATTCAACTGTGCTTTGACTATCAATGATGGAAAACAGTCTTGATATAAGGTCGCTGGCTGTTTCGACAAAATGGTATCCAGAAATTGCACCTATTATTAGTACTTGAAATGGATCTTTCGGAGCTACAATTCGTCCTCCTGCTTTAGTTACGTATTCAAAAGTATCATCTGTTCCTAAAACGCAGCATGATTGATTGATTAAATTATTTTTTAAAAAATAGTTTTGAATTAATGAACCAGATGTTATTATTTTTTCTGTAGGGATATCTAGTCCAAACTCTCCGTAGCGTTTAGATGATGCTGCAATAGATCTTGAAGAGTCGTTAGTTAAAATCAAGTAGGGTTTTTCGATCGAGTTTAGCTTTTCTATTATAGAGGCTGAATTGGGTAATGGACCGGATGAATTTATCAAAACTCCATATGCATCGAATAGCAATACGTCATATGATTTTATTAGTGCATCTATTGTTATTTCTGGAGTCTGTTCGAATTTCAATTGTTTTTCTTGATTTTAAGTTAGAGCTGGGACTGTAATTAATGTAGTTATCGACAAAAATTGTATGATAGAGTTTGGATCGATACTTGATGGTAGGAAGGTTAAACCTGAAGTTGCTATATGGGCGATAGTAATCGTCATTAAAATGGCACCACCTACCCACGCTGAAGCTGACATTGATTTTGCTATTAATTTAGTATATTTTCTTTCCGTTTTAATCATTTCTGGATCTATTTCTATTGGTACCGTTTTTTTTGGTTGCGAAAGAAATTTGTGGGCTATAAATCCCAGCAACAGGAGCGATGTTGAATAAACTTCCCTCATAGCCCATG
>CAYPYC010000081.1:0-5681 GCA_964414905.1 uncultured Dehalococcoidia bacterium | reverse complement strand
ACTGCAGTTGAGAAAGTTTTGAGCAATGTTGATAAATTAGGGCTTGAAACAAAAAGCATACTGGAGGCTTTAAACCATGTTGCCTTTGAAAATGTAATCGCAGAGATTGATATCCCTCAGGTAAACAATTCGTCGATGGATGGATATGCTGTAAAGTCTCGTGATGTTAAAAAGGCTTCTGCAGATAAACCTGTTGATTTAGCTGTGATTGGCATGATTTCAGCAGGTCAAATACCCGATGTGAAAGTCGTTGAAAATTCATCGGTAAAAATAATGACTGGTGCATCTATTCCACAAGGGGCGGATGCGGTTATTCCTTTTGAGGATATAGTCGTTACAAAAAATAAAGGTGTTCGTGTTTTTGCCCCGGTAGACCGTTGGAACAACATAAGAGATGCAGGAGAAGATGTAAAAAAAGGAAATGTTTTAATACAAAAAGGCAAGCTGATTTCGGCAGCAGATATAGGAGTTGTAGCCTCTCAGGGGTTAAGTGAAATAAAAGTAGTAAAAAAACCTGTGGTAGCAATCTTAGCTACAGGTAATGAATTGATGCTTCCTGGGGCAATATTAGAAAAAGGGAAAATATACGACAGCAATTCGCCGGCCATTGCTGCGGCAGTGATGGAAGCTGGAGGTATTCCGAAAGTATTAGGGATTGCCAAAGATAATTATGATTCGTTAAATGAAAAAATTGATTTGGCATTGTCGTGTGACCTTATTATAACCTCGGCAGGCGTTTCTAAAGGAGACTATGATATTGTCAAGGATTTTATTAATAATCGAGGCGAAATTCAATTTTGGTCTGTGAAAATGCGTCCAGCTAAGCCGATAGCTTTTGGGCGAATTAATGCAAATAATGAAACAAAAATTCCTATAATAGGACTGCCAGGCAATCCAGTGAGTGCAATGATAGCATTTGAGAAATTCGGAAGGCCTGCGATATTTAAAATGAGAGGAGTTTGTGATTTCAGCAGGTTTGTGATTGAGGCAATTCTTGATGATACTATTGATAACTATGACGGAAGAAGGGTTTATGCAAGAGGAATAGTAAAAAAAATCGAAAAAGAGTATCATGTCTCTCTCACAGGATCGCAGCAATCTAATTTGTTGACTTCGATGTCAAAGGCAAATGGCCTTGTAGTTTGCCCAGAGAATGCTAGCCGATTGGAAGCTGGTTCACTAGTAAGGGTTGAAATGATAAATTGGACAGGGTAATTTATAAATATAATTCTAAAGAGGTTGAGAAAAATCTATGGTTGAACAATTGCAATATCAAATAAATTTAGACAAAAATGTTAATGTGAACAGGTCTTTAATTCATCTTTTTAAAGGAATGTTATGTAAAGATTGTAAAAAACAGTATAAATCAGAAGAACCTGCTGTTAGTTCAGTTCTTGTAAAAAACATACAAAAATGTTGTTCTAAAAAGGAAGATTATATACATTCAGGACTGCCTCTGAAACAGGCCACATATCGGACAATATTAGCGAAAGGGAACCGGCCTTCCACCGCCCGCCAGATCAGTGACTTTCTTACAGATAAATGGGGGGAAAGTGTTTATACAAGAAGTATGACTCCTGCTGTTATATCTCGTTTATTGGAAACGAGTATGGATTATGAAATTTCTGTGAAGTAAAATTCCTCAGTCTAATCAATGTACTGCAAATAAAGGAGATAGTGAAATGTCGAAGCCCCTATCATTTTTCAAAGGTGAAATTGTTCCAATATCAGATGCAAACGTGAATATAATGACGCACGCATTACATTATGGAACTGCAGTATTTGAGGGTGTTCGGGGAAATTGGAACGAATCTCAATCCAAGATGTTCGTTTTTCGATTAAAAGAACATTACGAAAGACTTTTGCGTGGATGCAGTATATTGTTAATGGATATTCCGTACGATGTTAAGGCACTTTGTGATATCACCACAAACTTGATTAATGAATGTGGGTATCAAGAAGATTTGTATATAAGACCTATAGCTTACAAAAGTACAGAAAAAGTAGCTGATTTAAGACTGCATAAGCTCGACAGTGATTTTGCCCTAATAATTGTTCCATTTGGATCATACATAGAAAAAGAAGGTGCAATTAGGTGTTGTACGTCATCATGGAGAAGGATGAATGATACCAATATGCCTCCAAGAGTAAAAATATCGGGTAATTATGTAAATAGCATACTGGCAAAAACGGAAGCCGTGATGGCTGGTTTTGATGAAGGAATTATGCTGAACCAAGATGGCAGTGTGTCTGAAGGTACAGGTGAAAACCTATTTTTAGTTATCGATGGCAAAATCCATACCCCTTCTTTGGAAAACAATATTTTGACCGGTATAACTAGAGATTCGGTTTTCAAGTTAATAAAAAACGAATTGGATCTAGAGGTCGTTGAGCGGCCGATAGATAGGAGCGAAATTTATCTTGCAGATGAAATGTTTCTTACCGGTACTGCGGCACATGTGACTCCTGTTGGAGAGCTCGATAATCGTAAAATAGGTTCAGGCCAGGTAGGTTCTGTTACAGAAAAACTGAGTAGGATATATGCGAAAGTGATCAGAGGTGAGGAAAAAGCATATATTGATTGGTGTACTCCAATTAGTGTAAATAGTTAAACAGCAGTTTTTAAAATGTCGTGGTTTGCTATTGAATATTTTTTCTTTGCGTTAGTTTCTAATTTAGGTTTGTTGACTGTGATTGCGGGCAACTCCCAATTAGAGTTTTTGAAAGTAATTAAACACCCTAAAAAATCCCGCTACATTGGTGTTTTAGCTATTATTATTGCATTTGCATGGTATTTTGGATTCGAAAATCGCAATATAAACGATTTTGAAGGCGGCCTAGATGCAAATACGCAGGCTCTGGTTTTTGTAATTGCAACATTTACATCCATAATTCTGATATTGATATCAAACTCAATTTTACGCACTGGCAAATCAGAAATGGATATAATGATGGGCTTGGATGTTTTAAAAGAATCCACATATGTGGATTCTTTTCTTCAACAGGGTAAATCGATACCTTGTTTTATGTTTCTCGTAATCAACGAAGCTAAACAAAAAGTTTCCAAAATGAAATTATCGGCTGGATTAGTCATGGCTGTAAGTTTTGCAGTGGGGTTACAAGTGGCATATTCAAGTTCTTCTAAAATCACCGATTGGACTAATTTGATTGGAACTTTGAAATTGGATTCAGTTGTTGCTTATGATTTGAACTTAAGTTTAGCAATAAATCGTTATGCCGGAAAATGGGATATGCTTGATTTAATTATAAGCATATTTGCCAGCGACTATTTTTTCCCTGTTATATTTGCTCTGTTCTTGGTAGGGATTTGGTTTAATGGTTCAGAACAGAAAGAAAGAGTTGTTAATCAACATATAGTTATCTTCAGCATAATTTCCTTAGCCTTTGTTAATTGGATAGTGTTTGTTATCAATGCATACTTGTTTAGACCTCGACCATTTGAAAATGAACAAATATCGCTAATATTTTATGAAGCCACTGATTCATCTTTTCCATCAAACGCACTGGCTGTATTGTTTGCAATTTCTATAACTACATTAATTACAAATAGACGCTACGGTATCTCATTGATGATTCTTTCGATTGTTTACGGGATTAGCAGGATATATGTGGGTGTGCACTACCCTTTAGACATTTTATCGGCACTGATTTTAGGTGTTATAGCGGCAGGCATAGTATGCTATATAGGAAAGCTTATATATCCGATGCCATTAGCGGTTATAAAATTACTTCGGCTGGTTTTATTGGCATAAGAACATACATTGGTTGATACACGTAAATTGGTTTCTTAAACTTTTTGACATTTAAGGCGGGTTTCATGGATAAAGATGGTGGAGTAATCATAATTGGAGGAGGAGTTATAGGCATATGTAGTGCATACTATTTAAGCTCCCATGGTTTAAAAGTAACAGTTTTAGACAAGGGTAAAATAGGCCATGGCAGTTCTTTCGGCAATTGTGGTTTAATAGTACCTTCACACAGTATACCTTTGGCAGCACCGGGTGTGATTTTACAAGGTCTTAAGTGGATGTTTGATTCAACTAGTCCATTTTATATCAAGCCTAGGTTTAATTATGAATTGATTTTATGGTTATGGAAGTTTATGAAGGCTTGCAATCAAAAAAGGGCTAATCAAGGAATAGAGGTTTTGGTCAAACTAACAAAAGAAAGTATGAATCTATATGAACAAATTATGGATGCTAATCCCGAATTAGACTGTAGTTTTAGAAAAGATGGTTTGTTGATGGTATACAAAACTGCAGAGGGATATAGTCTTGGTTTGCATGAAGCTGAAGAAGTAGGTGCCCATGGAATTGAGTCACAAAGCATGACAAACCAAGAACTTCAAAGGTTTGAGCCAGGATTGAGGGAGGATGTTCATGGTGGTGTATATTATCCAGATGATGGGCATTTCGATCCATATAAATTTGTTAGCCAATTATCAAATTTAGTAAAATCCAAAGGCATTGAGATAGTTGAAGACACAGAAGTACAAGACCTAATTGTATCTGGAAATAAAATCAGCAAAGTTGTAACTTCAAACAAAGAATATACCCCTGATTGGACAGTAATTACAGCAGGAGCATGGTCTCCAATTCTATCGAAAAAAACTGGGGTGAAATTGCCTGTTCAGCCAGCGAAGGGTTACAGCTTATCATACAACAGAGTGGGACTATCAATTAAAACCCCAATGCTTTTGTCAGAAGCTAAAATAGGAGTTAATCCGGTTATTGATGGAATAAGGCTTGCGGGCACTTTAGAACTTACTGGCATTGATTCAAGTATTAATGAAAAGAGAGTTCAAGCGATTGTGGATGGTGCAAATCAGTATTTAGCAGGAGATTCTGCCAAATTTGAAGTAACCAATGTGTGGACAGGAATGAGGCCAGTAACTCCGGATGGGCTACCTGTAATTGACAGAGTTCCAGATGTAGAAAATCTGATTGTTGCAACCGGCCATGCTATGCTGGGGATGACCATGGGGCCTGTCACAGGCAAAGCTGTTTCAGAGATTGTGGTTGGAGACCATAATTCAATGGATTTAATGCCATTAAAGTTTGGTAGATTTTAATTGGATTCATGATTTTAATTGAGGGAAAAGGACTACTTCTCTAATTGAGCGTTGGCTGGAAAAGATCATTATAAGTCTATCTATGCCTAAACCTAGTCCTCCAGTTGGAGGCATGCCATGTTCAAGCGCCACAATAAAATCTTCGTCTAGCCTATCAAGTTCTGCATTTTTAAATTTTGACCTGAGAGATTCCTGCTGTTCTAACCGAATGCGTTGATCTATAGGATCATTTAATTCGCTGAACGCATTACATATTTCCATCCCACCAATAAATCCTTCAAATCGTTCTGCTATCAAAGGGTTTTGAGGGCTTTTTTTTGCAAGAGGAGACATCGCAACTGGGTGATTTACCAAAAATGTCGGCTGGATTAAATTTGGTTCAATTACTAATGAAATCAGTTTGTCCATTAGTCCTGCCCAGGTCGTTTGAACACCAGGATCCAAGTTTTTCTGTTTCATTTGTTCGGATAAGCTTTCAATCTCCAAGTGTTCCAGGTAATCAATGCCCGATGCAGATTTAATCGCTTCGCGAAGGTCTAATCGTTTCCAGGGAGGGGTTAAGTCAATGGTGTTCTTTTCGAATTCAAAT
>CAYPYC010000080.1:3212-5726 GCA_964414905.1 uncultured Dehalococcoidia bacterium | reverse complement strand
TTCGAAAATGCTGCATTTTGGGGGCCCAAATCTCATTTTTAAACTGTTGCTCTGTTAGAATTAAATGTTGATTTTTAGTTAGCTTGGCTAAAATAAATTCAAATCCATATTTGAATGACCTCATAAACATAACTTTACGATCCAATTCAGATATTACTTCAAAGTTTTCAGATAAAATTTGAAAAACATCATCCCCATTAAGCATTATCTTAACTTTAGAACTTATGTCGTGAATGCCAACAAAGTTTTCAACAATTTCTAATTCATCTCTAATCCCCACATATCTTTTTGGCATCATCCATCCATTGATTAAACTCAATACCGCATTATTTTTTTCGTGGAATTGATGAATTGCGCTTATAGCTATTGGATTCATATCTTCAATCTCTCACCAGCTGGATCATATATAGGACTTGTTACGATTCTAGCTGGGAGATCGTCATTACCAATCCTTACATTAATGATCGTATTTTCAACAGCAAATTTACTTGGAACCCAAACTAATCCAAAACCTTTACCTATAACCGGACTTAACCTTGCACTAGTTACCTTGCCTCTTGGTTCTCCATCTATAATAACGGGATCCCCATCATCGGGTACAAAATCTGACTCCATTACAAACCCGACAAGCAAATTCTCAAATCCTCTATCTTTTTCAAAACTTAAAGCTTGTTTGCCTATGAAATCATCTTTGTCAAATTTTACGGCCCATGAAGCTCTTATGTTCAAAGGATTACTAAGAATATCAGTATCCTGATTTGGTATTATATGATGTTTTTCAAGTCTTAAAATCCTTTGTGCTTCAACTCCAAAAGGCCTTATTCCAAACTCTTTTCCCGCCTCAATCAAACTTTTCCACATATATTCGCCATACTCAGAAGGAAAATGAACCTCCCACCCTGCTTCACCTACAAATCCAACACGTAACAAAATACTGTTAACCCCAGCCACCTCCGCTTTCTTAGAATTCATATAGGGAAATTGTTTCACGTCCAAATCTATGTCTGTTAACTTTAACAAAGTATCCTTAGCGTAGGGACCTGCAACGTTTATGGCAGCATAAGATGATGTGACATTCACTATATTCACTTTATTCCCAGTCCCAACCAACCACCACTTGAACCATTGTTCAATTGATTCCACTCCAGCAGTAGAAGTTGTAACAAAATAATGGTTTTCACCTAATTTGGTTACTGTACCATCATCCATTACAGTTCCATTATCAGCACATAATATGCCATAACGAATTTTCCCTACTTTTAAATTAGAAAAACGATGAGTGTATAATCGGTCTAATAATTCTCCTGCACCATCTCCTTGAATATCTAATTTGCCCAGAGTGCTTACATCAATAACACCTACTTTATTCCTTACCGCTAAAGCTTCCCTGGATGACGAGCCATAATCTAATGGTCTTTGCCAAGCACCAACATCAACCATTTGAGCACCGCTTTTTCTATGCAGCCTGTCAATCGGTGTTAAATGTTGTACGATGGAATCTGGCCGAGCCAGAGAGACAAGTGGAATTGGTGCTAAAGGAGGCCTTTTGGTTGTTAATCCACCACCCTCAAAACCTACATTAGTGCCGCTTCCACAAACTTGAACAAAGGAATTCTGACACATTTCTCCTTGACATGGCCCCATTGTTACCGTTGTATATCTTTTCAAGGTTTGAATGTCAGTATAACCTTCATCAATCGCATTTTTAATATCACCAACCAAAACATCTTCGCAATAACAAATAAATGTTTTACCAGAAGATGAAACATCGTTAGCTTTTAGGGACAATTTTTCTGAAGTTTTCATTGCAGCTTTTATAGAATCGTCAATATTTTTTATCTCATCGCCTAAATCATCAACATGAAAACCTGCATAAGATGCTGCCTGTAGTCCCGCCTTCTTTCCTGATAATAAATCGAAGTTCAAATTGAGCGAACCAGAAACCCTACCTGCATAATAAACACTTTCAACTTCATTCCCTGGCAAAAATTGATTCATTTCAGAATTGTATTCAATCTCAAACCCTGATTGCTGCAACAATCCAAAATTAGTCTGGATACCATCGCTAACTGCCAAAAGGTCACAATCAATTTCTATAACATTTTTATCGTTATCAACAGCACTTACAACGCAACTAGTCACATGCTTACTGCCGTTAGATTTTACTATTGTGTAACCAAAATATATTTTTATCTCATTTTTCTGGATTTCTGTCAGTAACTCTGAATTGGGCACCTCCTTTCTTTCGTCTATTATTGCCATTACTTGAACATTTGAATCAACTAAATCTAAAGCTGTCTGATAAATTAAATCCGATGAACCAAACACAACAGCCTTGGTACCTGGCTTTACTCCATATAAACGCATCAATTTTTCAACTGCGGAACACAACATGATTCCTGGCAAATCATTATTTTGGAAAACAGGTGGTATTTGATGTGCGCCAGTAGCAACCACCACTGATTTTGAACGTAATTTAATTAATGCTGTATGTAAACAAATTGAAACTTATAT
>CAYPYC010000080.1:0-3202 GCA_964414905.1 uncultured Dehalococcoidia bacterium | reverse complement strand
AAAATAAGCAAAAAATTAATTGAACGTAATTTAATAAAACAGTCGTTTTGTTTAATCCCTAGAAGATTATCTTCGTATGCTCCGAAAACAAAACCATCATTCAATAAATGTATTGATTCATTTGACTTGATTTCTGCTATAAGTTTTGAACTTAAATCGGTCGTAACTAATGTATTGTCTTCATGAATTCCTTTTATTTTATATGGCCTATTCCATCGCAAATGACCACCTAATTCATTATATTTATCAATCAATGTGACATCACAACCATACTTTGAAGCTTCTATAGCAGCTGACATCCCAGATGGTCCCCCTCCAATAACAACAACGTCACTATGCATATCACTGCTTTTATGATTAATTTCACTAGTGGAAGTTTCGGAAATAGCACCAAGACCAGCTATTCTGCGTATTATTTTTGCAGCTATACGCCAAAACGGTTTAGGTGTATGGAAAAATTTGTAATAAAACCCTACAGGCATTAACCAGCCAAATTTATTTGTGATACTCATAAAATCGACTGCTAAAGATGGCCAGGCATTTTGAGACTTAACTACCATTCCTTCCTGTACAGGTTTTTGACAACACCTTACATTCGGAATTCCATTTACTGTAACTAAACAATTGGGGCAATTGCCTTCAACACACAATAATCCTCTTGGTCTATGATACTTAAAACTTCTACTGAATATCCTTGTTCCTGCTGCATACAAAGCAGACGCAATGGTGTCCCCTTTATATCCATTTATCTTTTTACCGTCGAATTCAAATACCGTTGTTGAGGATAAATCAACATCTAATCCTGTGTTTCTTAAATTTGGGTGTGTTATCCCATTATTTCTGTCCGATTTAGACATATTATTTGAACTCATCTTCAACTAATCGTGGATTTGATACTTTATTCGTCAGGGTGTCTCTAGTCGCAATTAACCAATTCCTGCACCCGGTGGCATGGTACCACCACTCCTCTTGCTCTCCCGCAACATTATTTTTAAAATAATAATATTTAGCCCACAAATTTCTATCTTTTGAATTCTCGGGCCTCGACGTGATTTCGCCACCTGACCTAAATTCATATACATCACGAATTCCGCAATTAGGGCAATCTATCAAAAAAGACATATTTCCAATCCATTAGAATATTGTTTAAAAGTGCAATTCAAATCAAATCCGATAAACTTTTTACCAACTTCAGATGATTATTTTCCGGAAAGAATTTTTTACGGATATTTTACCTTCTTCAAAAGTAAATATGTCACATCCTCTAACCTTATTCTCAATCCCTTCATTGTCTGTGGCAGTAAAAGTCCATTCGGAAACACCTCGATCTCCAGCAACAAAATGACTATCTTCAATCCATTTACCGTCAGGGAATTTGTCTAACACGGCTTGAAAACCTTGTTTAACATTTTCGAAACCAGAATATTTCATGCCATCAATATTAGGACCCGAAGACAATTGAAACATAGGATTATCTGACATAAATGACATCAATAAATCAATATCATGTCCAGTCCATGCCTCAGCAAATTTCTCCAAAAATTCTATAGTTACTTGTCTAGATGTAGATCCCATATTAATCTCCTAAATCAATTCTTCATTTTTCATGTCAAAACATAGTTAGATATCTATCAACTTCCCACTTAGAAACAGTTTTATGATAGTCAGCCCATTCTGCCTTTTTCAAAGCAATAAATTCATCATAAATAACACCTAACGAATCTGATACGACAGAATCACTTTCAAGATTTTCAATCGCTTCGTTAAGATTTTGCGGTAAAATTCCAATCCCTTTTGATTTTATTTCTTCCAAACTTAAATCATACAAGTTTCCTCTAAAAGGATCTCCAGGATCAAGTGCTCTCTTGACCCCGTCCATTCCAGCAGTAACATATGATCCAAATACTAAATAAGGGTTACTAGCAGCTGACACGGTTCTATCTTCTAAATGACCTGGACCAGCAGTCCTTATCATTTGAGTTCTATTATTATCCCCATATGAAACAAAAGCGGGAGTCCAAGTAAAACCAGAAGTTGTACCTACCAATCCACTACCTATTTGAAGCCGTTTATAGCAGTTAACAGTGGGGGAATTAATTGCACATAGAGCCTTTGCATGATCCAAAATGCCAGCTATAAAACTATATGCCATAGCTGATAAACCTAAACCCCTTTTATCGTTTTCATCCAAAAACAAATTTTTCCCCGTTTTGGCATCAGCCACATGAAAGTGAATATGCCCACCACTTCCTGTTTTATCTGCAAAAGGTTTAGCCATGTGTGTGGCAATAGCTCCATGTTGTTTCGCATATTGACTTGTCATCATTTTAAAAAACGTGTATCTATCTGCAGTAGTTAAAGCATCGTCATATATAAAATTCACTTCATATTGTCCATTAGCATCTTCATGGTCTGATTGATACGGATCCCAACCCAAACTAGCCATTCCATCCATAAGTTGCCTCAAATAACTGCTAACATTTGCGATGCCCTTAAAGTCATAGCAAGGTTTATCTAAGGTGTCCAGATTATCAGGATCCCAAACTTGTATATCACCATTGGAGGTTTTTTCAACTAAAAAATGTTCTGGTTCTATACCAACGTAAAATTCTAAACCATCATCTCTTAATTTATTCAAAGTATTTTTCAAATGTTGCCTAGGATCAAACATGTAAGGCTCTTCATCCACAAATAAATCCCCTGAGAATCTCGCTAATCCTTTCTCCCACGGCACGAGAGTATAAGTATCCAAATCGACTTTAGCTAGCATGTCGTGAGAATGAGGGCCTTGACCTAATCCCATTAACGCAGCTCCTGCAAATCCAGCACCTTCATCTATCACATCATCAAGGTGGTTGGCCGGAACCATTTTTACCTTTGGAGATCCATTTATATCAATGAACTGAACTAAAATATATTCAACTCCATCATCTTTAATTCGCTTTTTTATCATTTCTCTTTGGTCCATAGCTAACACACCTTTTTATATTTATTTCATATTTAAAACGCTTAGTTATCTCCAAAAATCTTGTTAGTACCAACTAATGGCACTCGTGCCATAGCAGATGCTTCTATAGTTAATGCTGCTAAATCTTCGGGTTCAAGACTATGCACATCGCTCTTACCGATAGACCTCGCTAACAAAGTCATTTCCATGGTCATAGCATTAATAAAATTCGCAACCCTTTCCGCACCTTCATCA
>CAYPYC010000079.1:0-5788 GCA_964414905.1 uncultured Dehalococcoidia bacterium | reverse complement strand
ATGATGCCTTTTGGGGGGAGGGATTGGTTACAGCACAGGATAGATTGTGGCATATGGATCTTGATCGCAAAGGTGCATATGGCAAATCAGCAGAGTATTTAGGTGTTAAAGCTATAGATAAAGATACTTTAATGCGTAAATTCTGTATTCAAGATGCTGTAAAAAAAGAATATTTAAATTTAAATATTTCCACAAAATTGATGTTGGAAAGTTATGCGAATGGAGTAAATACTTTCATACGAAAAACCAAAGTATTACCTATTGAGTACCAAATCATTGAAGATGACCCGGATATATGGAATCCATGGGATAGTTTAGCCGTCTTTAAAGGTCGACATATTATGATGGGTTCATTTGAATCTAAATTATGGCGAGCAAGATTGCTAGAGGTTTTGGGGCCTGAGAAAACTAATGCTTTATTTCCTGAACATAGATTAGGAAACCGGCAGATTATCGAATCAACTGGCGCTGGATATATGAATGATGAAAAGTTAAAAATTTTGATTGAAGCAAGTAAAAACTTATCAGGATGGTCCACTGAATTAGATGCAGGTAGTAATAATTGGGTGTTAACAGGAGGAAAAACTGAGACTGGAAAGCCTTTACTTGCAGGTGACCCTCATAGAGGTTTGGACACCCCAAATGTTTACTATCAAAACCATGTAGCTTGTGATCAATTTGATGTAATTGGTTTGTCTTTTCCAGGTTGCCCAGGATTTCCCCACTTTGGTCATAATAAAAGAGTTGCTTGGTGTGTTACTCATGCTCAAGCAGATTATCAGGATATTTATTTGGAAAAAATCAAGTTGAATGAGTCAGTAAATAGATATCAGTATAATTCCAAAGGCGAATGGATTGATTTGGAAATTAAAGAAGAAGAAATAAAAGTTAAAAATAATCCATCAGTGTTTATAAAAACAGCCCAAACTTTAAATGGACCAATTATCATTGGCGATATTGAAAATGGAACAGGTTTTTCTTTTAAATATTCGGGACTTATAGGCGCGAATAAAACAGTACAATCTATTCAAAAAATGCTTTATTCCTCGAACATAAACCAATTAGACAAAGCAATGGAAGATTGGGTTTCTCCCTGTCAAAATTTTTTATTTGCAGATGTAGATGATGATATAGGTTATTTGATGAGAGGGAAGATGCCAACTAGAAAAATGGAGAACGCTTGGGTGCCTGTTCCTGGTTGGGCCGATGAATTTAAATGGAATGGGTATATACCTTTCGACCAAATGCCTAGGAAACGAAATCCAATAGAAGGATATATAGCTACTGCAAATAATAGGATAGTAGGTAAAGACTTTCCTTTTTACGTTGGGTTGTTTTTCAGTGCGGACCATAGAATAAATCGAATTATTAATAGTATTGAATCATTAAACAATGCTTCAGTAGAGGATATGTCTGATATCCATGCTGATATTGTTTCAATACCAGCTGCAGATTGTATAGATATGATAAATAAGATTAAAACAGCCGATGCTTTTCAAATTGGGGCAAAAGGTATTATTTCAAATTGGAATGGGTTAATGTCAAGTACATCAGTAGGCGCTTCAATTTATAGCGCATTCCGTTTGAAATTTAATATTAAGATAGTTGAACTTCTTTTCGGAAAATTATCAGATGAAGCGTTGGATGCAAATGGTAGAGGAGCACCTTTCCACATAAGATTGTTAACTGATTGGATTATTAGGAATCGAAAAGAAAATGAATTAGAACAGTTAATTAGTTCGGAGGATATGGAAAATATTATTCACCGTTCTTTTGAAGAAGGTTTAGAATATTTAATTAAATTAATGGGTACAGATGTAGAGGCTTGGCAATGGTCGCGTATTCATAGAACATCACATAAACATGAACTCTCAGATCAATATCCAAATTTAAAATGGCTTTTAAATCCATTATCTGTTGCAATGAGCGGAGATGGAGACACACCACTTTCTGCTTCATATGCTTTGTCGGGACCTTTTACAGTAACTGGGGCATCAGTAGCAAGGTATATTTTTGATTTGGCCGATTGGGATAAATCAAAATGGGTTACTCCATTAGGAAGCTCGGGTAACCAATTAAGTTCTCATTATTTGGATCAAAATCCAATTTGGGCAAAAAACAAAATGATAGATATGCAATACAGTTGGGAAACTATATCATCGACATCCAAGTCTAAACAAACCATTTCACCGTTGTGATTATATTTTTAGAAAAATTAATGGAGTATTAAGGTATGCAATCGCAAATTCGTTATGAAGGATCGCACCAAGAATATGATGTTATATGCAAAAAAAATGTGCAGATTGAAATGTCTGATGGTTGTAATATGGCAACAGACATTTATTTCCCGGCTCTAGGAGGGCAAATAATAGAAGATAGGTTTCCAATAATATTGGAACGTACTCCATATAATAAATCATTGCCTAACATGGTTTTAAATGGAAAGTATTTTGCGCGGCGTGGGTATATTGTTGCTTTTCAAGATGTTCGTGGCAGGTACGAATCTGAAGGAGAATGGTATCCATTTGCGAAGGAAGCACCTGATGGTTTTGAAACTGTAGAATGGTTAGGAAGTCAAAAATGGAGTAATGGTAAAGTTGGGACGATAGGTGGTTCTTACTGTGGAAGCGACCAAGCAGCCTTGGCTACATTGAATCCAAGACATCTATCATCCATGGTTGTTGCTGTTGGTGCTTCTAATTATTTCCATAGTTCAATGAGACAAAATGGCGCCTTAGAACAAAGATTTCTTGTTTATATTTACAAAATGGCAATGACTTCCAAAGAGGCGCTCAAAGATAATGCGTTGTACGAATCCTTAAGAAATGCTTATGAGAATAATATGCCTGAAATAGTAAAGCATTTTCCAATAAAGAAAGGGGCTACTATTTTAAAAGAATTGCCATCATATGAACAATGGGTTGTTGATATAGCAACCCATGGCGAATACGATGATTATTGGAAACAAAGAGGTTATGCTATATCAGAATATTATGGCGAGCATGCAGATGTTCCAACTCTTTATTGGGGTGGTTGGTACGATTCTTATGCTAGAAATACTTGTGAAAGTTTCATTAAATTAAACAAAATCAAAAAATCCCCACAGTATTTGCTTATGGGGCCTTGGACCCACGGTAAATATAGTGAAAGTTTTTCAGGGGAATTAGATTTTGGAATTGAATCTGTTGTCGATCATAATGAAATGCGATTAGCTTGGTTTGACCATTGGCTAAAAGAAATGAATAGTGAAGCAATTAATTGGTCGCCTGTACGTATATTTACTATGGGTTCTGGTTCACATCAAAAAGAAAGAGCCAATGCCTCATTCAGGATCGACTATGGGGGATATTGGCGCAATGAAAATAATTGGCCTACTACAGACACTGTTGTGACCAATTATTATTTGCATCAGAATTTAATTCTCAAAACTTCAAATGTTTATGAAGGCGAAGAAAGTACTGAATATACATATGATCCAAAGAATCCAGTGCCAACTATAGGGGGTGGCATTTCTGCTGCGGATAACGTTATGCCTCCTGGTGGCTTTGATCAAGTAGGTAGAAAAGGGCTCGTAGGCTGTATTGATAATCAACCTCTTATTGTAAGGTCAGATGTGTTGAGTTTTCAAACTAGTGAATTAAATAAAGATATAGAACTGACTGGGCCTATCCTTGTTCATCTATGGGTATCTACTTCTGCAAAAGATACCGATTTTACAGCGAAATTGATTGACGTTTTTCCTAGATCTTCCGATTATCCTGAAGGTTTAGCTATAAACATCTCTGATTCTATTATTAGAACTCGTTATCGTAACAGCTGGGAAAATCCAGAATTTATGAATCCGGGTGACATTGTTGAGGTAGTGTTTGAAATGTATCCTACCTCTGTCATATTTGCTAAATCTCATAAAATTAGGTTAGATATAAGTAGCAGCAATTGGCCCCGGTTTGATGTTAATTTTAATTCAGGAAAAGATTTAGGGGTAGACAGGACATTCGAAATAGCCAATCAAACCATTTATCATTCATCCACGTATCAATCGCATGTAAAATTACCGGTTAAAACGAAATAATTTTTACGATACCATTCAAGTGATTTTAGTTAGAATATTGTATTGATATAATATTATGTGTGTCAGGTAATTTATTTGTATATAGTTTTAATAGATTGGAGTACGTGATTACTTATGAATATAAAAGAAGAAGTCAAACAGCTTTTTGATAAAATATCAAATTTAACGGTGCGTCTTTGACGTAGAGTCTAAGAAGAAAGAAATAATGCAACTTGAGAGACAGTCATCAGAGGAATCTTTTTGGTTAAATTCCCAAGTTGCAGGTCAAAAAATGAAGCGGTTAACAATGTTAAAGGATGACGTTGTTACTCTAGATAACTTACAAAAACAATCTGGTTCAATCCTAGAATTCTATGATTTGGCGATTCAGGAAGACGATCAATCTTTAATAATAGATTTAGACTCAGAGTTGCAAACATTAAAAGATAAAGTCAATCAAATTGAATTTACGGCGATGTTTTCAGGTCAATATGATAGAAGAAATGCTTTGCTAGCGGTACATGCTGGTTCAGGAGGAGTTGAAGCACAAGATTGGGCTTCAATATTGCTTAGAATGTACATTAGATGGGCTGATCAAAAAAATCTTGTAAATAAAGTGATGGATGTTTCTCCAGGTGAAGAGGCGGGTATTAAAAGTGCAGTTTTGCAAATCACAGGAGATTTTTCATATGGATACATGAGGTCAGAACGTGGAGTCCATAGACTTGTTAGGATGTCTCCCTTTGATGCTGATCATGCAAGGCATACCTCATTTGCATTAGTTGAAGTAATGCCCGAAGTGGAAATGGGTTCGGATATAGAATTAGACCAGAAAGATGTACGAGTAGATGTATTTAGGGCTGGGGGGCATGGAGGACAAAGTGTGCAGAAAAACTCTACAGCGGTTAGAATGACACATATACCAACAGGTATTAAAGCTATTTGCCAAAACGAACGATCTTTACATCAAAATAAAGAAATTGCTACTAAAATTTTATTGGCTCGATTAATGGAAAGAGAAATGAAAATACAAGCAGAAGAAAGGTCAAAGATAAAGGGAGATCATGTTTCTGCTGAATGGGGTAATCAAATCAGGAGTTATGTGCTTCATCCGTATCAAATGGTTAAAGACCATAGAACTAATTTCGAGATGTCTGATTCAAACAAGGTTTTAGATGGTGAAATTAATGGTTTTATAAATTCTTATTTGCAAACCGGATTGGATTAATAGGGATAGAATAGAATAAACAGATAACTTTATTCGATTATAATCGTTAATAAATAAAAGGACATGTAATTGGCTTAAAGGTGGTTAGCAGCATGAAAAAAATTAATAAATGTTTATTGGTAGGTATTATTATAGGATTATTGGGTTTGTTTGGTTGTGGTGGAGAAGACGTAACTCCTGAAAATATCAGCACTGTAGAAAAAACTAATACTGATAGTGCAGTTTCTGAATCAACAGCGGTATTTAGAAGGTTTTGGAGTGACCCTCCTACACTTGACCCTCATCTTACTTCTGACACCACTTCTGCTGGAATTGTTGTTGAAGTATTTAGTGGATTAGTTTCATTGAATACAGATTTGGAGATAATACCTGATATAGCCGAAAATTGGTCTATTGAAAATGGGACAATATACACATTTACAATAAGAGATAATGCTAAATTTCATAATGGCAATAAAATCACAGCTCAAGACTTCAAGTGGTCAATTCAAAGAGCTGCTGATCCTGCT
>CAYPYC010000078.1:0-5834 GCA_964414905.1 uncultured Dehalococcoidia bacterium | reverse complement strand
CGGCGATTGTTTTGTTTCTGTAAGATTCAGAAATGAAATAAACGCTCAAATCAATAATAAAGTTCATAACTTATTTAAACTGTTGAGTGATAATTCCAATATTGGAATACTAGATTTAATCCCTTCATACAACTCCATATTGATCCAATATAATCCTACTGAATTATCTATTGAAAATTTAATCAGGTTGATTGAACAAAACTTATCTGCACTTGAAACCACTGAAACCAAACAAACAGTTATAGAAATACCAGTCTTATATGGTGATAAATATGGTGAAGATTTAGATTTTGTAGCTGAACACAACAATTTAAAGCCTCATCAAGTTATAGAAATTCATTGTAGCCCAGAATACCTTGTTTACATGTTAGGGTTCACTCCAGGGTTCCCATATTTGGGTGGCATGGACGAATCTATATCGACTCCAAGATTAACCACACCAAGAACTTTAATCCCTGCAGGTTCAGTAGGAATCGCAGACAAACAAACTGGCATCTACCCTTCTGAAAGTCCAGGAGGTTGGAGATTAATAGGCAAAACTCCCTTAACGCTTTTCAATCATGAACAAAATCCACCATCACTTATTATGCCAGGAGACCTAATACGGTTTGTGCCAATAAAATCTATCAACGAATATGAAACCTTGTTGAATTTAGTTAAAACTAACAAATTCACACCTAATAAGAGCATAAAGAATGACGCATAAAATATTTGAGATAAATGAGCCTGGACTTCAAACGACCATCCAAGATTTAGGTCGATACGGATTTCAAAACATAGGCGTACCTGTCTCGGGTCCAATGGACCCATTTTCATTTAAAATAGCAAATACTTTACTAAATAACCCCTTAAATTGTGCTTGCCTAGAAACAACATATTTAGGACCTAAACTAACAGCTCTTAATGATACCCTTATAGCTATAACAGGCGCAAAAAGTATAGCGAAAATAAATGATGAAGAAATAAAACTTTGGCAACCTATAAAAGTTACTAAAGGCGACGTATTGTCTTTCGAGTCTCCTCTACAAGGCATTATAAATTATGTGGCGGTAAAAGGTGGTATTGAAATCCCTTTGATAATGAACAGCCGATCAACATATTTAACTGGTTCGTTTGGAGGACAAGAAGGAAGAGTGTTAAAAAAAGGTGATGTTTTATTTAACAATATAAACTCCAGTAATAATGAATTCATAAAAACGTCATTTCCCATTGGGTTTGATTTTATTAAACCGTCAGATTCTCTGGAATTAAGAATTTTAATAACAAATTCAACCAATAAATTTAGCAGGGAATCGATTGCTCTCCTTTGGGAATCTACATACACAATATCTTCAAATTCCAATCGAATAGGGTATCGATTAAATGGACCAGATATAAACCATATTGATGGAGCCGATATAATATCTAGCGGAAATGAATTTGGAGCGATTCAGGTGCCTGGAGACGGACAACCAATTGTATTGATGGCTGATAGAGGAACTACAGGAGGGTATACAAAAATAGGAAGTATAATCACTCCTGACATATCCAAACTAGCTCAAGCCGGTCCAAACCACAAAATCAATTTTAGACCTGTGAGCTTTAATGAAGCTCAAGAAATACTATCTAATACAGATAAAGTAATAAAATCTTTAGCATCAAGAGTGGCTGGACAAGATACAAAGATAAGAGTCATATATCAAAATGAAGATTACGATATAAACGATCTCAGCGATAAAAAAATAACGGACTCAAACAAAACCAAAGAAAATTCAGAAGTTAACTCTCAAAAATACAAAGTTCAATATAATGGTGAAACTTACAATTTAGATATCGAAACTTACACTTAAACCGTCTGCAATTAAGGAATAAATCATGAAGACATTCTATAAAGGAAACATACACACCCACACCACTAAATCTGATGGGGATGAAGATCCGATTAAGGTAACCGAATGGTACAAAGCACACGGATATGACTTTTTGGTTTTAACTGACCATAATCATAGAACAATACTTGATTACGGTAATGAAATTGAAACTGCTGAAACACCTTTAATGATTCCAGGAGAAGAGGTTACTATGAATATCCAAAATAATGATGTTACAGTACCAATCCACATCAACGGTATAGGCATTGAAAGAGTGGTAGAACCGATAGAAGTTGATGGCGTTGTTTCAACAATACAAGCAAACATTGATTCAATAAAAGCAGCAGGTGGAATTGCTTCTATAAATCATCCTAATTATAAATGGGCTTATACAATTAGTGATTTGATCCAAGTCAACGGTGCAACAGCCATAGAAGTTTTTAACGGTATCCACGACACCAATGTTTACGGAAGTAAAACCAGACCCAGCGCAGAACAAATATGGGACGGTATTTTGAGTTCCGGCAAATTGATATATGGAGTCGCAGCAGATGATTCGCACCATTACCATGATTTCACTCCCAAGATGGCAAATCCTGGTAGAGGATGGATATGTGTACAAGCAGATTCTCTTTCTGAAACTTCAATAATGGAGTCTATCAAAAAGGGAGATTTTTATGCGTCAACTGGGGTGTATTTAGATCAATTGGCCTGTTCTAACAACACAATAAATATTTCTATTAGAACTGAGGATGAGGATCCTTTGAATTTGCCGGAATATATCACTACTATAACAGGCTACGAGGGTGATATTTTACACGAAACTGATTCTCTTAATGTGAATTACCAATTACCAAAGAATGCACATTATGCCAGAGCAACTATCAAATCTTCAGAGGGGTTTAAAGCATGGACACAACCTATTTTCCGAACATAAAGCTTCACAAGAAATAGATTCTTTTAGCCCTATATATTTACAGAACATGTACTCCTTCATCTACTGTTTCGTAACAACCATCCCCTAACAAATTTCTTTCATTATAAGTAAATCAAATTATTTTCACATTCAATTCGTTAAAGGTATATATAGTCTCAATTATTCCTGCTTTATCTCCATCAGATGTTTTCAGAATATCATTTACGTTCTTAATTAAAGAAATATCGGTTCTACTATTAAACTATAAATACCACGTCGAAATACCTCACTTCCAAACCTCCTGAAAAACACGTATCCAGTTCAATCCAAGAATCTTTGCTATTTCTTTCGATGAAAATCCTTTACGTCCCATCGTATCTATCAAAACAGGAAACTTGTCTGGAGTTTCAAAATTTATTGGATAATTCGATGGAGTTGTTACATCAGTAAATGTAGAAGGAAACTTAGTACCCTGCTGTGAACCTATATATCTCCAAAATTCCTCAGGCTGGTCTTGGGTAAAATCTGTACCAACACCCACATGGTCTAGACCTACTAGATCCACTGTATAACTAATCGCATCAACATAATCTTCAACAGTAGAAGCATTCCCCTTTTTTAAAAATGGAGCAATAGCTGTAACGCCTACAATCCCTCCTTTAGAGGCCATTAGTTTCAACGCTTCATCAGTTTTATTTCTTGGGACGTTATGATAAGACTTTGGATTAGCATGAGTTATAGCTATAGGTTTCTCCGAATAATCGATAGTCTCCATAGTGGTTACTATACCTACATGAGACAAATCAATCAAAATCCCAACTTCATTCATTATTTTAATTGCGTCAATCCCAAAATTTGTTATTCCTTCATCTACCCGTTCGTAACAACCATTACCTAATAAATTCCTCTCATGATAAGTAAATTGAATTATTTTTACGTTAAGTTCATTAAATGTATATAAATAATCTAAATTATTTTCGATTGGAGATGCATTTTGAAACCCTATTATTATTCCTACTTGGCCATTATCAGATGCTTTGAATATATCATCTACTTTCCTGATTAAAGAAATATCTGTTCTACTATTAAACTTTGAATACCAAACAGCGATATTGTCGAGAGTTTGCGAATAATTTTCCCATGTAGCTGTTGTGGCATTAATCGCATTAACATTGCCTTTATTCAAATCACGATACACGTTTTCACTTTCCCAATTACTGACATTCAAACCGTCAATAATAAGAAATTTGTCTTTTTTGTTTAATGACAAATTCAACCCTCCAAAATGTTATTATCATATTCAAATAAATCCTGATTTTGATTTATGGTATCAGCATATTTATATCTGAACAAATATTTGTTTTAATTATATTATTAGTCGACTAATATCGTTACCATTAAATCAATAACATCAGCAACTAATTGATTGATAAATATATTAACATAAGACAAATCACAGAACACAAGGATAAAAATCATGAAGCAGTTCTATAAAGGTAACATACATACTCACACCACTAAATCTGATGGGGATGAAGATCCGATTAAGGTAACCGAATGGTACAAAGCACACGGATATGACTTTTTGGTTTTAACTGACCATAATCATAGAACAATACTTGATTACGGTAATGAAATTGAAACTGCTGAAACACCTTTAATGATTCCAGGAGAAGAGGTTACTATGAATATCCAAAATAATGATGTTACAGTACCAATCCACATCAACGGTATAGGCATTGAAAGAGTGGTAGAACCGATAGAAGTTGATGGCGTTGTTTCAACAATACAAGCAAACATTGATTCAATAAAAGCAGCAGGTGGAATTGCTTCTATAAATCATCCTAATTATAAATGGGCTTATACAATTAGTGATTTGATCCAAGTCAACGGTGCAACAGCCATAGAAGTTTTTAACGGTATCCACGACACCAATGTTTACGGAAGTAAAACCAGACCCAGCGCAGAACAAATATGGGACGGTATTTTGAGTTCCGGCAAATTGATATATGGAGTCGCAGCAGATGATTCGCACCATTACCATGATTTCACTCCCAAGATGGCAAATCCTGGTAGAGGATGGATATGTGTACAAGCAGATTCTCTTTCTGAAACTTCAATAATGGAGTCTATCAAAAAGGGAGATTTTTATGCGTCAACTGGGGTGTATTTAGATCAATTGGCCTGTTCTGATAAATCACTAAATATAACAATCGCAACAAATGAAGACGACCCATTAAAATTTACAGAATATGTTACAAGCATAACCGGTTACGAGGGTGAATTATTGTACGAAACAGATGACCTAAACATTAATTTTGAATTACCTGAAAATTCATCATACATGAGAGCTACAATCAAATCTTCGGGCGGATTTAAGGCTTGGACACAACCCATATTTCAATCTTAAAGTAATACTCCAACTTACTGTAGTCAATAGTTACAATATCATCAGAAATATTGACAGAACAGATGTTCTGTTCTATTATGTTCTATATGGACACCGCAATACAACTTAGAATGCCTCAATCCCTATTAGGGAATTCCAATAAAATCAATCCGTCGAGTTCACTTCATCCTAAATCGTTATTTCCAGGATGCAAAGTAGTCTATGTAGGAAATCTCCACGGAGGACCACAAAAAGGTTCCACCGGGATTGTTCTAAAAACAGGTCTAAATAAAGTATTTGTGGAACTAGATAAAGAAACCAATTGGTACATTCCCAAATTTCTTTTACGCCCATTAAATTGACAATGTTAAAACATCATATAATTCAAAAGTTTAAAAGGGAGAAATCATTAATGAACACCCCATCTTTAACCAAAATTAAAATCATTGGAGTTGGAGGAGCAGGTGGTAACGCTATAAACAGAATATCAACCGATGATCCGAATATAGAAATAATTGGATTCAATACAGACGTACAAGCATTAGGACAAATAAAAAATCCGGTACGAACATTTGCCATTGGTCCAGATTGTACATCTGGAATGGGTTCGGGCGGCGACCCAATAACAGGTAATAGAGCTATAAAGGAAAGTAGGGAACAAGTAGAAGATCTATTAAAA
>CAYPYC010000077.1:0-5869 GCA_964414905.1 uncultured Dehalococcoidia bacterium | reverse complement strand
CATTAAAAGCATAAATGGAACTACAGTTAATACCAAAGTAAACAATTTAGCGTACTGTGGTTGATTTCTTTCTGCAAACCACAATAGTGAATATACAGAGAACCCAATCATGACTATTGTAAAACTGATATGCAATAATTGACTAAATAAATCAGCGAAGCTCATATTCAACCAAATAGCTGCAACAACCCAAACAAAATATGGACCTAACGATATTATGAGAGCAATAAGTCCAGTTTTTTTCCAATTAAGGTCCAAATCTGTTTTCCAAAACCAATATAAAACCATAGATACAATGATAGGCAAATGTACTCCCCATACTATTACTGAATGAAAAACCCTAGTCATATTAGGACCAAGAACTCCGATACCATCAATCTGCGATGTGAAATTCATCAAATATGGCAAAAACATTATTGAACTTAAAATAACCATGGCCGGGATAATTGCTATTTCTTTAACATATGAAATTTCCATGTTTTTATTCGTGCGAATATATATTTTTATTAAAACAATCATTGTAAATATTGAGAACATTACCGGTAATTCCCACATGTTTATAAACGATATTGAGCCAAATAAAAATGCGCCCAGTAATAAATTAGAAATGAAAGTCAAACTGTTTATACCAGTAATAACAGTTCTAAAATAATTCCAACAGAAAACGATAAAGGTTAATAAAAATGGTATTGAGACCATATGTGGATGTAAATCGCCCAGCATAAAGCTAAAAAACGGAAATTCATGGATAACATAATCAATTGTAACGCCATCTTGAACTGTATTAATGACTCTAGTCGCATGCCACCACCACCAATGTTCAGTTGGCCGCCATAGATTACCTGCAGTTTCTGGTAGAGTAACCAATCCTTGAATAGAAACCCAATTCCAGAATTCACTGGATCCTATCAAATTAAACCTTAAGAATTCTAAAACCACCTCCAAGTTCCCTATCATCATCAATAAAAACACTCCAGCTGCTCCAGCAATATATGGACTGGAAGACTTGTTAGAATTAAAAGGAACTAAATTTACACCCAATCCAAAAATACAAGAAGCTGATAAACCTGCTATCAACGCTATAGACAAGTTATAGGCAACCGCAGGAGCCACTCCAACCATCTCAGTAATAGCACCTAATATCCAATATCCAAAATAATAATAATCGATACTATTACCCGACAACCATGGATCTTGGGGATGTCCATAAACAGACCTAATCGATGCATTAAAAAACCCAAAGTCCATTGGCTGCTCAGTATGATTTATACTTGGGTCATATGTTTTGTAAATAACCCAAAATAAAAAAAACAATATGAATATTGCTTCAGTGACGAGTAAAATTTTCACATTCTCTGTGATGAATAGCTTGAGTTCTATACGCTTTTTATAGCTAACGAGCCCGCTTAAGCCTAAGAAAACAATTGCCAAACCAATAATCGTAGGCTGTATACTTGGCAACAAATTAGACATGCTTAATATCCATACAAAATACCCCAATATTAAGATGCCTATGGGTTTACTTACACAGTATCCGCGATCTCGCAAAAAGGGGAAAAGATAGTAGCAAAATGGAAATGAGGCTAATCCGATTATCTCAATTGCAATTAACCAAATTACTGCATCCAACATATTTGACAACCAAATATTTCAAAAATAAGTAACTCAAATTTCATATCTTAATAATACACAAATCAGAGTTTTCAATCAGCTTCACATTTTAGGCGAACATCGCGTCAACAAATGTTTTGGGCTCAAAAACATCACAATCAACAAATTTTTCCCCTGTTCCAACCCATAAGATTGGCAACTGCAAGTCCATTACTATTGGAAAAACTATACCACCTTTGGCAGTTCCGTCTAATTTTGATAAAAATACACCCTTGCAACCTAATGCTTTTGAAAATTCTTTGGCTTGGGAAAAAGCATTTTGACCTAAAGTTGCATCTAAAGTGAGTATCGGGAATATAGAATCTTCAGGAACTACTTTTCCTATCACTCTTTTAATTTTAATCAACTCATCCATTAAGTTTGATGATGTATGCATTCTTCCTGCTGTATCTATTATCGCCACATCAATATTCCTGTTTACAGCCGAATTAACTGAATCATATGCTACAGATGCCGGGTCAGCATTCATTTGCCCAGTCACAATAGGAATTTCGATTCTTTGGGCCCAAGTTGAAAGTTGTTCTGTTGCAGCCGCTCTAAAAGTATCAGCTGCTCCTAACACTACTGAACTGCCTCTGGATTTATAAAAATAAGCTAATTTTGCTATTGATGTAGTTTTCCCAACTCCATTAACTCCAACCATCATTAAAACAACTGAAGTTTGTTGTGAAACAATTACCTCATTTCCACCACCACAACCTAGTAAATCAATCAATTCTTTTTTCAATAAATCAATTATATTTTCTACAGAAGAATTGTCACTGGTTAACCTAAGTGCCCTCTTGAATTTATCTAATATCGTCTGAGTGGAGTGTACCCCAATATCAGATACTATCAACAATTCTTCTAATTCATCCCATAATCGTTCATCCAATTCGTTGTGACTTAGAATCGTTTTAAATTGTCTTAGCCAATCGGATCGAATTATTTTGAACATAACTAATTCTATCCAGTTACTGGATTAGCGATTTGAATATTAAAGAGCACACAAATCTGCGTAAGATATTCACTGAGTAAGAAAAATGACATATCTGCCAACTGAAACCTTAACACTGTTTTATCTGTTGGTTTATGACCTAACTCTAGGAGAATAACCCGCGCCACTAGCTATAGGTTCATTTATGTACACATCTCCATTACGAATTTTTATGTTAAACCCACAATCTGGTGCATTGCTACAAACCCATGCTTTATACAAAATTGACGCGCCCTGTCCGCCAAAATCAGATAAAGGCAATAAATTGCCTGACTCACACTTTCTACATATAGGGAAATTTTCGTTCGCCACTTTAACTCTCCTCTAACCTCACATTTAATAGGTAAATTATATCACCCACTTATTTGAGTCAACAAGCTTGGTTGTTTAAATATATTGACCCAATTTCATTATATTGGTAACCATTTCCAGATTGAACACTATTGATAATAACAATTGATTTGACTTCAAACACCGGGGAATCCAAAATCGATTTTTTAACAATTTTAATATTTTTCAAGAAAACCTCTTTTTGTTTTAGTTTATTCCCCTCCCTTACCCTTGCGAGAGTAATATGAGGCATAAATTTTTCAACCTTAATTTCTAAACCCAATTTTCTAGCAGATTTACTAATTTGAGATTGAATATAATTTAATTCACACAAATCACCATTTACTCCTAACCAAATCACTTTGGCGCTTGATTTTGGAAAAGAACCGATGGTATCTAATTTCAATTTTAACGGCGCTAAATGCCCTAAATTATTCATCAGTTCAGAATGGATGAATTTGACTTGTGATATTTCAGTTTCCCCGAAAAAATGCAAGGTCAAATGGAAACTACTTGATTTTGCTTTTCTTACTACTCTGTCGTCAATGCATGCATTTATCGATTGTATTCGCTTTAAAACACTATTCGGAAATTTTAATGCTACAAACACACGTTTATATATCTGTGTCATAAAGCAATCTATTGTCCTTCAATCAAATTTATAAATTCCAGTCTTATCTAAGGTTTTCAATTGCGCCAACAATTCTATTGCATTATCAGAAAATATTTTCTTTTTTGCTTTTTCCGACATGTTTGAGTCTGTAATTTGAGTTATGATTCGATTTTGAGATATCAGTGGATAATCTGATCCAAATAATATTCTGCCAGCTCCTATTAGTCTACTAACAAAATCGAAAATGGTTTTTTCATAAAGATAAGGAGAAGCAGCGGTATCAAAATAAACATTCTTTAATAACTTACCAACTTCAGGCATTAAAGAATAAAAAGGCAATCCACCTCCCCAATGGGCTAAAATCACCTTTGAGTCAGGAAACATATTAAGAAAATCCCAAATTTTATCAGGTGTTGTAAGCCCCTTCCCGATATATGAGTGTCCTACGGGTTCTGACGAATGGGTAACTAGCAAGCCATTTTTGTGTTTCAATTGGGTCATAAATTCATTCATCACATTAAAATCATTTAATTCGAACTGTTGCAAATCTGGATGGAGTTCTCCCATGCCAATCAAACCGCTATCTAAACACCTATTTAATTCCTCTATAGCATCTTCTCCTAATATAGGATTTACCGAACCCAAACCTATCAACCTACCTTTAAATTTTTCACACGACTCCATAATATAATTATTGGACTCTTTTGCGGAATCTAGGCCGTACCATCCAATACCCATCACCACTGAACAATTTATTTGTTTTTCATCCATTACATCAATTAAATCAACAGCAGTAATAATTTTTGAATCTTCTCTAGAATATAAGGTTTCAAAAGCACTATCTTTTGCTAAATAGTTGCTCCTATTGCTTTTTACTTTTGGTGAAAAAATGTGTGTGTGAAAATCAATTCTCATACTTTATTTTTTTTACCTCTTAGCATTTTGGACGTCAAAGACCTTTGAATATTTCTTTAGATATATCTTTATTAAAAGCGAACGTGATTTGACCAAATTGGATTATTGATAACACGCCTTTATACTGCAAAGAGTATAATAATTGTGCTAATTTAAATATAGATTTATTTCTTGGCCTAAAGGAAGTAATTTTGATAAATATCGAAACAATTAGAAATAACCCTGAAAAAGTTAAAGCTGATTTAGCAAGACGCGGTGATAAATCTCCAATTGACGATATTTTATTGATGGATTCCAATAAAAGAGGTCTTATACATAAAGCAGATACTCTAAGAGCTAAAAGGAACCAAATAAGTAAAGAATTATCGGTTTTGAAAAATAAACCTCCTGAAATAATTGAAGATATGCGTAATGTAGGAAACGAGATCAAGAATATAGAATTCGAGGTAAAAAACATAGAAGCCAATCTTGATGAACTACTTTTAAATATACCAAATCTACCTGAAGAATCAGTCCCTTATGGCTTAGATGAGTCTGAAAATAACGTTATTAAAACCGTAGGTAATCCAAAAATACATGAATTTGCCGCTAAACCCCATTGGGAATTAGGAGCTGATTTAGGAATTATAGATTTCAAAGCAGGAGTTAATTTATCAGGTTCAAGGTTTTATGTATTGAAGGGCAAAGGCGCAACTTTACAAAGAGCTTTAATTCAATGGATGCTAAATTACCATATAACTGAAAACGGCTATACGGAAGTATATCTACCCAATTTGGTAAAGAAAAACACAGCTATTAACAGCGGTCAATTGCCAAAGTTTTCTGACAATATGTACCGCGACGAAGAAGATGATCTGTGGCTAGTACCAACTGCAGAAGTTCCGCTAACAAGCCTACATCAGGACGAAACAATAGACGCTCACACTCTTCCAATAAAATACCTTGCACATACTCCATGTTTTAGAAGAGAAAAGGCTTCAGCAGGTAGAGACACGCGAGGAATAAAAAGAGTTCCACAATTCGAAAAAGTTGAAATGTACAAACTAAGGCCCCCAGAACAATCCGATGCAGAATTAAAATCATTGGTTGAAAATGCAGAAAGTATATGTAAAGCTTTAAATTTCCACTATCGAATTATCGAATTATGCACTGGAGATTTAGGATTCGCCGCCAAAAAAACCTACGATTTAGAAGTTTGGTCTCCCGGTTCAAAAGAATGGCTAGAGGTAAGTTCATGTTCAAATTGCGGAGATTTCCAGGCTAGAAGAACAAATATCAAATACAGAACTGATAAAAAAGATAAGCCGAAATTCTTGAATACCCTCAACGGGTCTGGACTAGCAATTCCTAGGGTCCTCATAGCT
>CAYPYC010000076.1:0-5914 GCA_964414905.1 uncultured Dehalococcoidia bacterium | reverse complement strand
TAAACATGATTCTTCCTTCATTTGCTCCAGCTATTTGTGCAGCCATTACAAAATCTTCTTCTCTTAGTGACAAGAATTTTCCTCTTACAACTCTTGCAGTTCCCGTCCAACCTAAGACAGACAATATTATCGTTATTGCTAAATAAACTTGTAATACCCCCCAATCTCTTGGGACGGCAGCCGATAACCCAATCCATAATGGGAGTGTTGGTACTGACTGAATTACTTCAATAATACGTTGAATAACGGTATCAACAAACCCTCCATAGTAACCGGAAATTCCACCGAGAGTTATACCAAACAAAAAGCTGAGTGCTACACCTATTAATCCTATGGAAAGAGATATCCTGTTTGATAATAGGAGTCTAGACCATTGATCTCTACCTACCTTATCGCTACCAAGTAGGTATAGAGAGGGCCGTTTTTTCAGTTCCCTGTCTAGTGATTTAGCTAATTGTGCGGGTGTTTGTTCATCACGTTTGGGATTTGACCAAAATTCTTTATGCTTAAATCCAATAAGGTGTTTTCTTGTTTCGATTATCCCTAAAAATTTATAATCCCAGCTTGTTTCCCATAATCCAACTGGAAGTATAACTTCGTCCAAAACTTCATAATCTTTTTTGTGGGTCATAGGGTCCCTAAAACCACGTACACCTTTAACGTGAGGATTAAATTTATTACCGTCAACTGTCGATTCAAAAAAATGTAATGCTTGTGGTCTTATGTAATGGAATTGAGTTCTAACTTGTGCAGGATCTCCTATTCCCACAAATTCAGCTATGGGGAACAATATATAGAAAATGAACAATACAGCTCCTGAAATCATTGCGGGTTTGTGTTTTTTAAACCCCCACCACATCAATTGATACTGAGTAGCTACTAATACTTCTTCGGAATCACCGCTTTGGCTCGTATCTTCATTTATTACTTGTTGTGTCATTATTAAATACCTATACCTATACAGTTAATGGTTATAGTTACTCTTTACCTTCAAATTTGATGCGAGGGTCTACTAATACTAGCATCAGGTCAGAAATCAAGAATCCTAGCACCGTAAGAGCCCCAAGCATTAATATAATAGTTCCCGCTAAGTACATGTCTTGTCTTTGAATTGCATTTAGCAGCAATGGTCCTAAAGTAGGTAAGCTTAATACAAAGGACACGATTACACTTCCGCTGACAAGGCTTGGAAGTACACCTCCAATACCGCTTATGAATGGGTTTAATGCCACACGGACTGGGTATTTAACAATTACCCGCCATCCTCTTAATCCTTTGGACCTAGCTGTTAAAACATATGGCTTTGCAAGTTCGTCAAGTAAGTTGTTACGCATCGTTCTTATTAATCCAGCCGTGCCAGCGGTACCTAATACAACAGCTGGAATAATCATGTGCTGACATAAGTCGACAAATTTCGCCCAACTCCAGGGAGCGTATTCATATTGACCAGAGAATAATCCTCCCACACTGAAATCAAAATATTTGAAGAACATGTACATCATCAATAAACCTAATAAGAAATCGGGCACAGCTAGTCCTATGAACCCTAAAAATGTGAAAGTGTAGTCTTCAACGGTGTGTTGCCTCATTGCGGTATATATTCCAACCGGTATAGCAAATAACCAAGTTATGACAGTAGTGAATGCTACTAATGCGATAGTGGTCGGTAGTTTTTCAGCGATTTGTTCTTCAACAGGTTTTTGGCCCTCAAATCCATATCCGAAATCTAAACTAGACATCCTCCACATCCACATTCCGTACTGAAGGATCATCGGTTTATCTAAGCCATAATATTCTCTTATATTTTGAGCTTGAGCTAAACTAATGTGGTCTCCTTTTTGCATTAAGTCTTCAACGTACCAGTCAACATAGTCACCTTTAGGAAGTTGAATTACTACAAAAGAAAGCACTGATATAGCAGCGGTAGTAAAAAAAGCCAATATTATTCTTTTAACTATATAATTTGCCATATTTGATATTCCTCTAGTTGTTCGAGCGTCTAAATTTCATCAAGATATGATATGAGGTACAAGTTCAAAAAGGGTATAGTATAAAAATATTCGTGTCAAGCTTATTTGCTTGGTTCTCTGGCAACTTAAAAACCGGTTTGAATCCTGCAGTTAAATTCTACTTAAAGGCTAGACATTTTTATCAGCCTGATATCCAAATTAATGCAAATAAGATAACCCCAAAAGACATTACACAGGTAACAATCCAGCTGGTGAATCTAGATGATTTTTGGTTGTCACTCGAGATAAATTTATCTATTATCCATCCTCCTGGTCCGAACACGAATCCTGCAAACATACCTGCAAATACTAGTCTTGCTCCAACCACAAACATGAACCTTATCCATTTACCGGTGAATAAATCCGTTTGACTTATCACTAATTCAGGCACAGATGTTAAACCGGTAAGAAATAGGATGGATTCTCTTCCAAAAGGTAAAAAATAACCTCCCACAATTAATGGAAAAATAATTCCATACATTAAACCCATCATAAGCCAAGCCGGAATACCTCTAGGGTCTAGTGTTTTTTTTGAATATGCTGTAAAGGTTGGCTTTTCCCCAAACCACCAATAGGCTACCGGTACTGTTATAAATGCACCTCCGATAAGACCACATACCGAAAGGATGATTCCTCGAAGCATAGTTGTGTCCTGTGATGTCTGCCAGACATAATCGGACATATTGGACAATTGTTGGTTTTTAGGTGCAGATTCCAAGAAGCCCGACTCAGGTGACATGAATGATATCAAAATAGCCGCTATACCTAAACAAGCACCGAATAAACCTATACAGGCGGTAAATCTTTTGCGAGGCCATGCCATTTGATTTTCTTGTATTTGCATAGGTTATTTACCAAAGATTGACAAGGTTTTTAAATTGCTATTTCTATTGGAATGACCTTATGTAATTAACCAATTCCCATCTTTCTGTTTCTGACAGCAGATAATAAAATTGAGGCATTGGCGAATTAGATACCTTGTCTTTTTCGCGAGCCGCAAAGCCTTGCCTGCCTCCCCAAGATATAAAAGCAAAAATTTCACTGTCGTTTGAAGTAGAAGTTACCTCACTCAATAGATTAGCCGGATAGGGACCTCTACTATAAAGCGGGTTGGTTTCACTATCATTAAGAGTTAATATTTTGGCTTTTAGTTGACTTTGATTTTCATCAATTCCTTTTAAGGAAGGTCCGTGACATACGACGCAGTTAATGGCGTATATTTGTTGGCCTATCTCTAAATTGCTACCAGATAAAGTAGGGTTAGGTAAATATTCTGTGTAGTCTTCAAGGGTTTTATAAGTTATCTCTTTGCCAGTCATTGGAACAGAATCGGATGGCGGTAGGATTCTGTTTGGCTCTTGAGATTTGTAAGAAGGCTGATAGTGCATCTCAGTAAATATTTCCACCTTATGTGCACCGGATTCTGGGAACGCAGGGCCCGTAGCTTTGATCATTCCTCCTGCAATCTCTACATCTCCAGTCCTCATATTTCCTGAACATCCGAGTAAAATAATCAAAGATAAACCCAACCCGTATGTCAGAAAAAGGCGAATGTATTTTAAGTGATGTACATTCATTTTGTTCATTCGGTAGTATCCTGACCGCTAGTTATTTCTTCAGCACCACATTTTTTCAAAACTTCCTCGGCTTTTTGAATTTTTTCGGGCGCAGATGTGACGGCTACCCCAATTAGCCCTTCAGTTATTTTTGGACTATAGGCGCCCATGAATAATCTTGGCAACCTAGATTCAAATACTATGCCTGCTACGGTCATTAATATTGCACCTAGCATTGTTCCTTCATACATTATTATTAGCATCGCAGGTATAGATAAGATAGGTTTACCACCGGTTACCACTGGATACGCTAACTGGGTAGCAGTTGTAAGGCCTAGTCCAATAATGAATCCACATGCCGCACCTATTAATGGAAACCTAAAGAGTTTGTGTTTAGGTTCTTCTTCTCCGAAGGTACCTTCTGGGTAAGGCGTACCTGTTAATATTTCATATTCTTTAGGCTCAAATCCAGCTTCAGACAATGCATCTAAAGCATCAGCAGCAGAGTCTTCCTTGGAAAATAAGCCTAAAACGCTTTGTTGATTTAAAATATTGGATATTGAGTTCACTACATAACCCCCCTTTTATTCTCTTATTGACGCAGGTACTATTCTGCGGCCAATTTTAATTTCATCTCTACCTACCATTCCTTCTTTGACATCAAAAAGTGGAACTAATGGGAAAATTTTTGAAAAGACCAATAATCCAAACATCATCCATCCAAAAGTTGCTGCTACCATTAATATTTCAATTATGCTTGGATGGTATGTACCCCAATTGAACATTAATTCGCCCCTTCTGATTACTCCAGGAACAATGATTAAGAATCTTTCTAGCCACATTCCTATATTGACTAGGATCGTGGTTATAAACATCCATAAATAACTTCTTCTTATATTTCTAAACAGCCACATTGGTACGGGAATCAAAAAAGCTGTAAATAAGAATAATATAAATAAAGCACCATAAGGCCAACTAAACACTTGTAGTTCTCTCATGGCTAATTCTCCAAACTCAAGTGTATAAAGAGCGTATATCCATTCAAGAAAGAAAAAGAAAAACCAAGTTACAGCGACTACAATTAATAATCGTCCAATCGCATCTAAATGGTCAGGTGTTATATATGTTCTATATCCCCAAGCCCAGACCATAACTACCATTAGTGTTGCAACAGCCGATACTCCCGAATGTATTGCACCGATTATGAAATATGGAGCAAAAATTGTTGAGTGCCAAGCTTCGGGTCCTATCTGTACTGCAAAGTCCCACGACACAATGCTGTGTACTGAAGCGAATACCGGTAATACTAAAGCTGATAGTAATATTCCAGCAACCGTCTGTAGCTTCCATTGCCTTGGCGTACCTCTCCAGCCGAGGCATAAAACCGCATATATCTTTTTCCTAAGCCCTTTACTTCTATCCCTTACTATTGCTATGTCCGGCAATAAACAAATTAATACAAATAGAGTACTCGCTATAAGGTATGTCATTACGGCGCTTGGGTCCCAAACGAAAGGAGATCTTACGTTAGGCCAAACCCCTCTTGCAAAGTCATATGGGAATACCCAATATAGCACTCGCCATTGTCTGCCCACATGTGTCAAAGGAGCAGCCATAAGAGCAGAAGTTAGAGAGAATACAGTGAGAACCTCAGCAGCTCTGGTGATTGGTCTTCTCCATTCTGCCTGTGTCAACCTCAAAATTGCAGACACCATAATACCTGCGTGACTAATACCAATCCAAAAAACGAAGTTGACTATATAAACTCCCCAATAAGCTGGTCGGTTTAGGCCGGTTACTCCAATACCCTTATTAATCATATAACCGAAAGCACAAGCTCCTGCAATAAAAATTAGCAGAAGTATTAAGGTGCTGCCCGGCCACCATCTTGGAATATTAAATACGCTATGAAGCAGATCGTCATTAATTTGTTTTTGACTTAACTGGGTATGTTCTTGCATTAATTTATTCCTTTTTTGTCATCCTTAAGCAGTTAATCTGGTTTACCCAGTACCAGTACCTCGGTCCTATGGAATTTTTTATGATATTTGTACAACAAAAGTTCTTTTTGTTCCCATATGTTTATTATGGGGAATACTTTAGTTGCTAATAAGTAAACTAATATACATCCTGATATTCCTCCAACCCATATCATTATGTCAAAGGTGGATGGTGATATGGCTGACGGTATATTTTGGAGTGAATGTGCTGGTGCCTGCTCTGAAACTGAATATGCAGCTACATAAAGTCTGATCCGATCCAATGCTGTACCAATCAATACACTTATAGAGATAAGAGTTGGTCCCAATATACTAACTCTAAGTGGATTCCAAATCATAGTGCATAACG
>CAYPYC010000075.1:0-6132 GCA_964414905.1 uncultured Dehalococcoidia bacterium | reverse complement strand
CATCCAAATCAAGTCATAAAATCATCTGATGTTGAAATAATACTTGATAAATTTGAGAGCGAATTTTCAAATTCTCAAATTCGCAACAAATTTGTCATTGATACTACTCACCAAGATAAAGAGGGAACTCTAAATGAATTCATAAATAAAATTGAACCATTTTTATCGAAAGATGATATCGAAAGACGAAAGCAATTCATCAAGACCACTTAAATATAAATAAAATAGATTTTTAAACCATATGGGAACCTTTTAATATGACAAACATAAATACAGTACTAGGCCCTATAGAAAGTTCAAAACTTGGTTTCACATTAAGCCATGAACATATTTGCAATGGATTTGGTGGATCCCCATTCACATTCCCTGAGTTTCTTGATAGAGAAGCTACTTTCAAACGTGCTGCAATTGATCTATCTGAAGCTAAAAGTGAAGGTTTACACACTATAATGGATGTTGCTCCCCACGATCAAGGTCGTGACATTAAGCTTCAACAAGAAGTTTCGAAAAGGTCTGGTGTCAATATAATAACTTGTACTGGAACATGGCTTGATGTCCCTCGTTTTTTTGATGGCTTGCATCCTAACAAAATCGCAGATTTATATATACGTGAAATTGAAGAAGGCATAGAAGGGACAGAAGTGAAAGCATCTATAATCAAAGTAGCCAGTGACAAGGGAGGAGTAAAGCCAAAAGAAGAGTTGGTTTTGCGAGCAGCTGCCAGAGCTTCAAAATCAACAGGTATTCCAATCATGACTCACACTTGGGCTCCAGATCGTATAGGTGAAGAACAAGTACGAATTCTTAAAGAAGAAAATTTAGACATGGGTCTTGTATGTATTGGGCATAGCAATGATACAACTGATATTAAATATCTAACAGGATTACTTGACCAAGGAGTTTGGTTAGGAATGGATAGACATCCAGGAGGAGGCTTAGGAACCCCTTTATGGGAAGAAAGGACTCAAATCATCAAATCACTAATAGAACTTGGGTGGGGGCACCGTATAATGTTGGCTCATGATTGGGATTCATCAATTGGATTGCATTCATCAGAATTTAGAGCGCAAAGAGAAGCTTATAATCCAGATAATTATCTATTCATTACTAGAAAGGTCCTGCCCTATTTGAAAAATTTGGGTGCAACGGAAACAGACATTAAAAAGTTAACTGTCCATAATCCCCAAAAATACCTGGAAGGAACGAGATAAACCAACAGGGATTAAGAAACCTAATTAAAAATATTCTGATCCCAATCAACCCATTCTATCAGTCCACTCTTTTGGACAAATTGTCTGTACACGTCAAGATTTTCCCCATCTATTTTCAATTGAGCTGGAAACGGGGGACCTATATCCATTCCCATAGCTGACAAAATCATATTTGAGGCAGTTCCTTCCCCCATAAAATTAGCAGGAGACTTTGTAGGTCCTATTAGTTTCGTTTCAGGGTCAAATTCTAATTTAAGTTCAAATTCATCTAATTCGTTATATAGCTTGTTTCTATATAAATCCCATAGTTTTAGGGTGAGCCTAGGAGCCACATTGCCATAAAATTCTGTAAATCCAACCGACCCCATTCTAGCACCATGACTAAAGATACGATTATTGTCCAAAAAATTAAATCGGTCTTTAAAAAGTCGGATCATTTGCAAAACATGTTTCACATTAAATCCGGACCATTTGATACCTACCATATTTTCTAAATCCGTAAATCTCTCAAATAATGCTCTGGAAAATTCATATCCCGGATTTGGCATCGCCCATGGAGTATTGTATGAAATTATTCCAATTTCAGCGGAATCGTTGACATATTTATAATGAGCGAAAATTTCATCTTCATTTGGTAAAAGGTAATGTGGAGGAGTAAGCTGGACGAAATCGATACCAGCAGCAGCGGCATACTGAGCTTTTTTGGCAGCAGATCTAGCACTCATTTCATAGATCCCTACACATGTTGGAACCGAATTACCTGCTTCGGAGGCCAATGTATCTACAAGGATTCTCCATTCTTCATCTTCTAGGAAATATCCTTCTCCCATTCCACCAGCAATAGCCAAAGTTCCCACATCTTTTGTAAATCCATTGTCTAACAACCACTTAATATGAATACGCTGCCTATCTAGTAAAAGGTTAAACTCAGAATCCTTAAAAGTCGGCAACGACAATAAAGCTCCTTTAGGTTTTTGATTAGATTTACCACTCATTTTTCCTCCATATTCTCAATAAAGACGTAAATTTAGTTTATCTTTTACGTAATAATACATGATTTATGCTAAAGTCGTTTAATTATACATTCTTGAGGATTAACGATGTCTAATAAAGAAAATTTGTTCCCTCACCCAGTAAAAACTTTTCCAATTGGAGTTGAATATTACCGCGGCGGATCACCACGTACAGATGTTTGGGAAAAAGATTTTAAAAGAATAAAGGAATCAGGTTTTACTATTATTCGAAGTGCGTCATATTGGAACTGGATGGAACCAGCTCCTGGCAAATATGAAATGGAAGACTACGATTTATTTTTCGATTTAGCTCACAAAAACGGTTTATCCGTCTGGTTAGACATTATGCTTGCAACTCATGGAGCCTGTCCTGAATGGTTGATTAAAAAATATCCAGACATGAATACCGTAAACCATCTAGGTCAAAAAATAATGCCACACGCTCATCCGGCATATCCTCAAGGTGGAGTAATACATTGCTATGACCATCCAGCTTGGAAAAAACATGGAGGAGCATTATTACAGCATGTAATCAATCGGTATAAAAACCACCCTGCGTTACATGTATGGGGACTTTGGGATGGGATTGCTTTACCTTCAATGTGGTCGGAACAGGGAGATCAATCTCCCTGTTATTGTGATAATTCAATTAAAAAATATTTCGATTGGCTAAAATCAAAATTCACATTAAGTGAATATAACAACAGGACCCTTAGGAAGTATCAAGATTGGAATCATGTAGATGTTCCAAGATCTACTAATAACGTGCTGGAGATGCTACTTTACCGTCAATTCCATTACGAGAACCTAGCGGAACAATTGAAATGGATGATTGATGAAACAAGGAAACTTGATACCATTCATGAAACTAGAACACACGGATCACAACCTCGTCCTTGGGACGAAATATGTGCCCAATATGCAGATAGCTGGGGTATGTCTATGGCGTCAAATAATCTATTAACATCAAATAACCCATACAAATTAGCAGAGCGTGCTTTTGTATTTGATTGGGCTAGATGTCTAGGTAAAAATGGACGTTGGTGGAACGAAGAAATATATTCAGGGATGTCTAAAGGTGGAGTAACCTGGAAAAAACAAACTGAACCCAAAGAACTGGTTACTCTATTATGGATGACATTGGCTCACGGTGCATCTGGCGCAATGTTTTGGCAATATCGACCAGATTACGTATCATTTGAATCACCCGGATACAATCTAATTAGCTTAGATGGACATCCAACTCAAAGATTCAAAGCTGTATCAAATGCTATTAGTCAAATAGATAGCCTGAGCGAACATCTACCCTTATCTATACCTAAAGCTGAAGTCGCTTTAGTGAACCATCAATTTTCACACGAACTTTTTTCATATAATGATGAAGGAGACCGATTCCTTAGCGACTTAAGAGGTACTTACAGAACACTCTGGGAATATGGAATTCCTGTTGACATCGTAACACCAAAAATGGATTGGTCGGATTACAAATTAGTCATAATACCTAATTTAGCCCTAATGACCGATGAAGCTGCTAATCGTATTTCTGCAACATTAAAACAAAATGTATCAACATCATTAGTTGCTGAAGGAAATTTCGGCCTTTATGCTGACAATGGATTATCTAGCTACAATCCTCCGGAACATTTCAGTGAAACATTTGGGGTTAGGATTAACGATTTCTCTAGAATTACAGATGAAGAAATAGCTAGAGGAAATCATTTCCTCAAAACAAAATATGGCCAAATACAATTAACCTCTTCATTTGGTTATGCTGTACTTGAACCAAAAGGTAAAACTAAAATAATTGCTCATTACAAAGAAAATCCAGTCGCTATACAGACCGATGACAATCGGTTTACGTGGTATTCAACCACTTTTTCTGAAGGATTTGGGGATGTAGGATCTAAAGATTTACTTCTTGGTTTAGTTAAAGAAAATGAGATTCATATTCCATTGGAAGTAACAGGAGATAAATTAATTGCATTAGTTAGAAAATCTGAACGGGGAGGAAATTTGGTGTTTCTATTTAATATTGAAGGGACAAAAGCTAGAACTGTCATCAAACCAAATTGGGATTATAATGACATTGAAGACAAGCTTGGAAATGCCAACCTAAATAGACATGATTCAAATGCAATTAGTATAGAAATTGAACCTTGGGATTTAAATGTTTTATATTTCAAATAAACGTACTTAAATGAATTTTACCTTTCGATTATCTTTTTTAATTGCATATACCATTGAGTTTTGGTTCCAAAAACAGGTGGAGGGAAAGGGACTATTTTTTTAGGTGACCGCCAATTAAATAAACTATTTTCAATACCTATACAATGGGCAAACACAGCCCATTCTCCAGATAAGTCTGGGAACTCAATCTTTTGCAAATTTACTGCTTCTACTAATTCCAATCGTCTTTGATTGCTTTTCCACGGTTTATAGATCAACAAGCCATTTAAAAAATTGAGTACACTGTTAATTTTTAGATTAGGACTAATCACAGAACTATTAATTAGTCCTTTGGGTTTTTCAATACTAGCTATTCGCTCTTCGTGGGCGTATGAGGATGCAATACTAAATAAATCATTGTAAGAAAATTTTCCATATGTTTTGTTTATCAACCAACACCACTTTGCGATTCTTTCACTAAACTGTCCTATACTACTATCAGTTATTAGTTTGGTATCCCAGGCGCGTTTACATTCCAGCAAAAATCCTGCATCTGATATTTTATTTATCGGAGTATCAGACAACCATCCCCAACTCGTTTCTTCTAATATATCTTCGTCAAACATTTTTATATACCTAGCAACGGTACGACGTTCAGGTAATCCCGTGTTCACATTTTTCACCTTATCCCAAATTTCATCAAGTTTCTTACCTTCACCACGTAAGATTCCAATCCGTGACCGAGTATATGCATCTATAGGTCTCCTACCCATAACCAAGCCTCCATTTTTACATTTGTAACATTATTATTGTCATTTTAATTCTTTTTTTTGTCATTTACAATGTATAAACAATTACAAACACCTTATTATTTATACTTAATTGTTAACCATAAAAACGGTTTTTTTTTCTATATCCCAATGGTATTAATCAATAATATGAATTTAGCCTAACTTCGAAAGGAGTATCGATAAATTGTCTAGAATAAAAATAAAACAAGCTGCTGAAATCCTTCGAGTGTCAGAAAAAACTATTCGTCGCAGAATAGCAAAAGGACAAATACACGCAACAAAAGGTAAAACTCCACAGGGGTTTATATATTTGATTGATATCAATGACGATATTCCTTCTACATCTCAAAACCCAACTAAATTAAAAAATGCGGATATGGACAATAATCAGCCACAAAATATCCTGGATTTGGATTTGTTGAAAAAACAATTCGAACTAAAAGATCAACAAATAGAATCACAAAAAAACCAAATCGAATCTCAAATCAATCAAATCAACGAACTTTACAAAATCATCCCTAAACTAGAATCCGATATAAGTAAAATATCTGATAAATCCCGTTGGTGGAAATTTTGGGCAGCATGACCAAATCTGATAATCAAAACTTGGGTAAAATCAAATCTTTAGTTTCAGAAATTAACGGTCAAGTCGGAGTTGCGGCGTTAAATCTCGAAAATGATAAAAGCATTTATCTAAATGAAAATGCAACATTTTTTATGGCAAGTGTATTTAAAATACCTTTACTAATTACACTATATAAACAAGTTGACCTTGGACATATAGATATGAACCAGAGAGTCACGCTCTCACAGGATTTAAAAACAGGAGGATCAGGAATACTAAGAGAACTTATGCCAGGTATCCAGCCCACGTTTTTCGACTTAGCTATGTTGATGATAATTATCAGTGATAACACTGCAACAGATATCCTCTACAACATGATCGGCAAA
>CAYPYC010000074.1:0-6220 GCA_964414905.1 uncultured Dehalococcoidia bacterium | reverse complement strand
CAACCATTACCCGCACGCCAGATGGAACACTGTTGGCTGCTGCTTCTGGCCTTAGAAATTATCACGTATGTCCTTTTGGCAGAACAACAATTTGTACAAGTAATGACAATGGGACAACCTGGACTAGCCCAAAAGTAATAAACGATTCCCCTTTTGATGATAGGGATGCTGGTATTTTATCGGTTAATGAAAGTGATTTAATATTGTCTTGGTTCACGACGGATAATCGTTCAGCGATACCCTCCAAATATGAAAAGAACCTATCGGATTGGGAGACAAAAATATGGGAACAAGGCATGTCTTCAATGACAGACCAAGCGGTAACGGATTTTGTAGGTTCATGGATAAGAACTAGTACTGATGCAGGATTATCATGGAGCGAAAAAGTTCGTGTATCAGTCTCAGCACCACATGGACCAATCAAACTGTCTAATGGTCACCTGTTATATTTGGGTACTGAAACAGACCGAGATAGACTAAAAACATTGCAAACCGGACCACCACGTCCAAAACAGATAACAGCTATAAAAAGTACTGACTTTGGTAAAACATGGATAAAATTAGGAAATGTGCCAACCAACCCAACTACATTTACTGGAACCTTCAATGAGCCTCATTGTTTAGAACTATCTGACGGTAAAATACTTGGTTTAATTCGAAATGACCCTAATAGCCACGAATATAAAACGAGGCAACCTGGAGAAACTGACTTCACAATGTATCAAACTATATCTGAAGATGGAGGTACAACATGGAGCGAAGCTGTGCCTTTGGGATTTCATGGTTCTCCTCCACATTTAATTAAACATTCAAGTGGAACAATTATTTGCGTATATAGTTTTAGAGAAAAACCCTACGGAATCCGGGTAATGATAAGTCAAGATAATGGAAAATCATGGGCATACAACTATATCCTTAGGGACGATGGAGTGCATCCAGATTTGGGATACCCTTCCAGTGTAGAGCTATCCGATGGAAGCATTTTAACTATGTATTATCAAAAATTGAATTCAGCAGATGAAAAATGCAGCTTACTCTTTACAAGGTGGAAATTACCAATTTGATTACAAATCCGTTCACATTAGCAATATTACCTGACACTCAAATATACACTGAGTCTTATCCTGATATTTTCACAAAACAAACCCAATGGATTGTAGATAATATTGAAAAATTGGATATTACATTTGTTTTACACGAAGGTGATATTCAAAACTCAAATACAGCTGATCAATGGCAACGAGCTTATTCCAGCATGAGTCTACTGGACGGGAAAATACCATATGCAGTTGTTAAGGGGAACCACGATATGGGACCGGATGGAAAATGTGAGGTAAGAGAATCTCCATTGTTTGACCAATTTTTCCCAGTGGATAAATTTAGCGGACTCAATACATTTGGAGGAACGTTCGATTCAACCAAGCTAGATAACAGTTATCATCTATTTGAAAAGGCTGATATCGGCTGGTTAATACTTGCACTGGAATATCTCCCACGAGATCGAGTACTGGAATGGGCAAACGATATAACGGCTTCTTACAAAGATAGAAAAGTAATATTACTTACCCACAGTCACGTTTACAAAGACAACAAATTACATGGTGTTGAACCAGTCTCCACCGACAACCTTGGAATACTAAATTCACCTGAAGGTGCAAACAACGGGCTTCAAACCTGGGATAAATTAATAAGTAACCACCACAACATGTCATTAGTTTTCAATGGCCATTTTTTGGACATCGGTCGTTATACCGCCAAAGGTGATAATGGCAATATAGTTCATCAAATGCTAGCCAACTATCAAGATATGGAAGAAGGTGGGTCAGGCTATTTAAGACTCGCATATTTTGACCCATCCAATAAAAAGGTAACGATTAAAACTTATTCGCCTTATTTAGATTCTTATCTATCAGACGACAGCAATGAATTTACTTTAGAAAACTGCAATTTTTAACAATTATCATTTAGATGGAGAAACTAGTATCCTAAAAAAATCTTTGTCCCCACTCAGCATTTTGTTATAACCAACATCTACTACCTGGTCGATACCAATAATTTCTGACACCAACATTTCAGTTTGTATTTTTTTCTCTGAGATCAAAGACACGACTGATTCAACATCACTTCTTTGGTACCCTAAAGAACCAACTACATTCACTTCTCTAAACATAACTTCATTAAAGTCAAATTCCGGCTTAGAAGTATACACAGCCACTAATACAACAGTACCACCAGTTCTTACTAAATCTACTGCTTCAATAGGAGTGTCCCGCCCTCCTGCTGCATCAATAACAATATCTGGTCCTATCCCACCAGTTAGTTCCATCAACTGTTCTTTACGTTTATTTATATCTATATTGGCATCGATAATCTCATTTGCACCTAACTGTTGCGCCATTTCCAAGGATTTAAGTCGTTTATCTATGGCATACACTTCAGCTCCTTTAGTTTTTGCAATCTGGAGAGCAAGTAACCCAACTGTACCACATCCTAAAACAGCGACAGAATCACCTTCCTTGATATTACTTTTTGCGACTGCATGATAAGCCACAGCTGACGGTTCAGCTAAAGCAGCTTCTACACTTGTAACATTATCAGGCAGCGGTATAACTTCACTTCCCTTCCATACTGCATATTCAGCCATTCCACCATCATCACCAAACGCAATTATAACTGCTTGCGAACATTGGTTAGTCAATCCTTGGTCACAAAAATAACATTCCTGGCATGACAATATTCCATTAAATACAACTCTTGTTCCTGCAGTCATCCCTGCAACATTTTCACCAACTTCCACGACTGTGCCTGTCGCTTCATGACCGACGATTAAAGGTGTTTTTTTTCCTGATATAGGATGTGGCTGATCATGGGAAATATATTTCGGCCCATAATAGTATTCTTCCATGTCAGTTGCACATATACCACAATAATCAATCCTTACTTTCACTAATTCATTAGTAACCTGAGGTTCACGTACATCTTCTACTCTAACGTCTTTGTTCCCATAATAAACTAATGCTTTCATTAATCCTCCATTGTGCCAGTTACAAATGGTTAATAAATCTATCTAATACACATACATCTACAATTTATAATTAGAATCAATTTTAAGTATATAGATTTTTTAATTTAATTTGTAATATCCTAAAGTCCAAATTTAGATTTTGAATGTAAATTTATTACCGCATATAACAGAGGAATTAAAAATGAAATTTATTCGCTACAAGACCAAAAACGATGAAACAAAATATGGTGTTTTGGAACAAGCAAATCTAATTACAGAGATTACAAATACTCCATTTAACAATTTTAATACCACTGATACGACTCATTTAATTGATGACGTTTCTATATTGTCTCCTGTGACACCTTCTAAAATAATATGTGTAGGACTCAATTACTTATCTCACATAAAAGAAATGGGACTTGCAATTCCTAAATCACCAATGTTGTTCATGAAACCTATAACAACATTGATAGATCCTAATACCCCCATCATTTACCCTAAAATCGGCCAGAAAGTTGAATACGAAGCTGAACTGACAGTTGTTATAGGAACACCTACGAGACACGTATCCGAGTCAAACGCTTTAAATCACGTTCTTGGATACACCTGTGGCAACGATGTAAGTGAGCGAGTTTTTCAAATGCAAGAAATGAAATCTGGGGCAATGTTAATAGGAAAAGGATTTGATAGCTTTTGTCCTCTTGGTCCTGTGATAGAAACAGACCTTGACCCAGAAAACGTGTCTGTTAAAGCTAGATTAAACGGTAAAGAGAAACAAAACGGGAATACATCTGATCTATTGTTCTCCGCATCTAAACTCGTATCTTATATCAGCGAGGCAATGACTTTAATGCCAGGCGATGTTATTTTGACAGGAACTCCATCGGGTGTAGGTCCAATTTCACCTGGAGATAAAGTAGAAATTGAAATACCTGAAATAGGCATCTTAGAAAACGATGTTACTAAAGAACAATAATCCTATTTAATTAAATCAACAATCATTAAAAAAGGATGGCTGGAACTATGACTGACAAATTAGCTTTATTTGGAGGCAAACCTGTGCTTCCCAACCCGATTGAATTCAAAGGACATGATTTTGGAACAGATGATATTAATGCCGTTTCTGAAATAATAAAATCTGGAGAAATAGGTACTGGACCCGAGGTAAATGCTTTCGAAACTGAATATGCAAATAGATACGGTATTAAATATGGTGTTTCGGTAAATTCAGGAACTTCGGCTCTTCATACCTGTGTGGCAGCTATGAATCCAGATCCCGGCGATGAAATAATTACTACCGCTTGGACTTCAGGGGGAAGTATCATAGGGCTTTTGTTTCAAAATTGCGTTCCTATATTCGCAGATATAGATGATTCATACTGTTTAGACCCTTCAGATGTTGAAAGAAAAATAACTGATCGAACAAAAGCTATATTGGTAGTCAATCTTATGGGCAATATGGCAAATGTGCGAAAATTACGGGACATAGCTGATAAACATAATATATTTCTAATAGAAGATTGTTGCCAATCACACTTTGCTGAAGATAACGGCATTATAGCGGGAAGTATTGCAGACATCGCAGGATTTAGTTTTGGGGGTAAACATCTTAACCTTGGTGGCGGTGGTATGGTATTGACAAATAATACAACTTTGTGGGAAAGAGCAATCTTATTCAGAGACGCAGCTTTACCACGAGATAATGGACCTGCTGAAGGCAAGCCCTATGCAAATCAGTTTTTAGCACCCAATTACAAAATGAACGATATTATGGCAGCCATGGGAAGAAACCAATTAAAAAAAGTCGATGGGTACGTTCAATCTAAAATTAAATCCGCAAAAAAGATTATTGATGGATTATCGGATATAAAAGCAATCACACCACAAAAAGTAAGAGAAGGAGTAACCCATACTTATTGGTTACTATCATTCACAATTGATACAGATGCCTTAAATTGTACTGCTCCAGAATATGCTGAAGCGGTTTCCGCCGAAGGTATCCCAACTGCTGGTCCTTACTTATTAACCCCAGATATAGGTCCTTTAAACAAAAATCCATTTTTGTCGAAACCAGACTTATATGGCACATCTAAATTCCCACTAGATTATCATCGTGAAATCCAAGTTGATTATAATGAAACGGAACTACCTTACGGCAATCAATTAATGTCCCGAAATGTTAATTTCAACATGACACCTAATTACACCGATGATTATATTGAAAAGGTCATAGAAGCTCATCATAAAGTAATCAACCATTACAAATAAAACAAACATTAAATAGGTACCATCAAATGCAAACACAATTACCAAAAACATCACTAGGTAAAACGGCACTACAGATTACTAGGTTAGGATATGGTTCGGGTCACCGAAAACCAATGAATGACAAACAAAGAGATATCATTTTAAATGCAGTAGTTGACGCCGGTATTAATTTTATTGATACAGCAATATCGTATGGTAATAGTGAACAATTAATTGGTAAATTCCTAAAACACAAAAGAGATAAGTTTTACTTGGCAACCAAAGGAAATTTGTGGAAAGCTGATGACTTAGAAACGCAACTCAACCAAAGCTTGAAAAGATTAAAAACCGATTATGTAGATATATACCAACTGCATAATCCCACACCAGACCAATGTCGTTCAGGAGAATTAGTAGATGCTTTAAACAAGTTTAAAAAAAGCGGAAAATGCCGATGGATCGGCGTTTCGACAAGCGAACCTCATTTTAAAAAATTCGTTGAATGGAATTCGTTTGACTTATTTCAAATACCCTATTCTGCTCTACAAATAGAAAACGAAAATACTATGAACACAGCTGGTAAAAGTGGTGCTGGCATCATAATAAACGGGGCAGTTGCTCTAGGTGAACCGGATATAGGTACAGGCTCTAAACTAGTATGGGGAAATTTTGAAAAATACAATCTTCAGGACTTTTTGGACACTAACGAAACAAAAACTTCCTTTATGCTTCGATTCACTCTTTCGAACAAAAATGCACATACAGCTATAGTAGGAACTACCAATCCAGAACACCTAAAGATGAACATAGATTCAGTATTAAAAGGGCCTTTGGATATTGCCTTATATAACCAAGTAAGAAAAAGAATTGATAACAATCCAACTATGTGATTGGTAGCGCGTACGGGATTCGAACCCGTGATCTCCGCCTTGAGAGGGCGGTGTCCTAGGCCACTAGACGAACGCG
>CAYPYC010000073.1:0-6234 GCA_964414905.1 uncultured Dehalococcoidia bacterium | reverse complement strand
TAATAACGGTTGGCAAATACATTTCATTGATACTACAATAATTGCAGAAAAACCAAAATTAAGTGAATTTATTGGCAAAATAAAAAGCACTTTGTCAAACAATATGAATATTTCTGAAAATTTAATAAGTGTAAAGGCTAAAACAACAGATGGAATGGGGTTTTTAGGAACATCTGAGGGTATAGCAGCCCTATCGATAGCTACAGTAAAACAAAAAAATGAAATTCTATAACACAATCTCAAGTAAAATCGAAGAATTTAAACCTTCTCAAGGCGAAATTAGCATGTATGTGTGTGGTATAACTCCTTATTCACCTCCTCACATAGGCCATGCAATGAGAGGAGTTATTTTCGACGTTTTAAAAAGATATTTTATTTATAAAGGATATAAAGTAAAGCATATCGAAAATTTCACTGATATCGACGATAAAATGATTGAAAACGCATCTCGTCTTAAAATCACAACCCATGAACTAGCCCAAAAAAACATAGATGTATATTTGGGGGAAATGGATTCCCTAAATATTTCTAGAGCTGACTTATATCCTAAAGCCACAGAAGAAATTTCTTATATAATCAAAATAATCGAAAGACTTATAGAAACTGATTACGCATATGAATCCAATGGAGACGTATATTTTAGAGTTTCAAAATTTTCTACCTACGGCAAACTTAGCCACAGAAACATTTCAGATTTATTAGCCGGTGCTAGAATTGAACCATCTCAATATAAAGAAGACGACATGGATTTTGCACTATGGAAATCTAAAAAACCAAATGAACCCTCTTGGTCAAGTCCATGGGGAGAAGGCAGACCAGGTTGGCACATAGAATGTAGCGCCATGTCACTTAAATACCTTGGAAATTCAATCGACATTCATGGTGGAGGCCAAGATTTAATCTTTCCACATCATGAAAATGAAATAGCTCAAACAGAGGCATACACTAGCATTGATCCAATGGCGAAATTTTGGATTCATAATGGGCTACTGAGATTAGGTGAAACCAAAATGAGCAAATCAATCGGCAATATTATTAGTTTATACGAAGCCCTTGAAAACCATAGTGTAAATGCACTGCGCTTATTTTTCTTAAGTTCGTACTATAGAAGCCCTTTGGTATATAGTGAAGAAAATCTAGAAGCACACGAAAAAGGCGCTGAGAGGCTTATAACTGCCTGTAGTCCTAACATAATTGAGAACCCTTCTTCAATCATGGATGCAGCAAAATATGAAGATGAATTTATTACTGAAATGGATAATGATTTCAACACGCCTCGTGCGATAGCTACTCTTTTTGATTTAGCAAGAGAAATAAATAGATGTAAAGAAATAGATATAGATGTGTCTAAAGCTCAATTAATTTTAATCAAGCTAGCGTCTATTCTAGGACTTAGTATTCAATCAAATATTCAAAAACAAGACACATCAAAAACAAATGTTGTACCAGTCATTCTCAGCATACATAACCATTTATTAACAACTGGCTTAAATGAATTAGCCGAAGCCATTAAATTAGAGGCAATAAATTGCTCCTCAATCACAAATAAAATATTTGAATCCGGGGATACACCAACTAAAACAGAGAATTTAATTGATGAGCAATCAAATTTAATAGATACTCTGATAAAAACAAGAAATAAGTTACGTGCATTAAAAGAATTTGAAATTGCTGACCAAATCCGAACAGAACTGGAAGCATCTAGCATCGTATTGGAAGACAAAAGTGATGGCACTACTTGGAAACTCAAATAGTTTACATTGCAACAAGAATTTTAAGATTCAAGCCTATTAAATAAAATAGCTGAAACTATAAATACAACCATTAAAACTATAGTCATATTGAACAATAATTTCTCTATTCCACGATATGTTCTGTAAGAACTCTCTGCCGGTCCAAATAAACTTGTACCTTGTCCCTTTACTTGCGCTAATACAACTATAACAAGTAGCACAGCAATAATTATTTGAATTACATTAATAATCGCTTTTAATTCCACAGATATTACCCTTAAACCTTTTATCTCGATTTATCGTACACCTTTATTATAAGATCCGCTAGACTGTTAGACTCATGCCGGTATTTATTTTCAACGTCCATAATATTTCCATAAATAACATTTATACCTTTCACGTTAGTAGGTCCAACAGGTACATTAGATACGTTAGATTCCTCTTCAAGGGTTACTAAATCATTACCAATGATACAATCTACAAATCCTTCTCTTGTATGGTTGAGCAAAGCATTTACGTGTTCATTTATTCCATAGCCAGATGTTTCACCGGGTTGCATCGCAACATTACACACATATATTTTATAAGCACTCGATTTTGAAATCGCTTCATTAATTTCTGGTACTAGTAAACTAGGTAATACACTTGTATATAAGCTGCCTGGTCCTAACACAATCAATTCAGCATCGTATAAAGCATCTATAGATTTAGGATATGCTTCAACCTGTGCTGGCTCAATCGATAATCTCTTTATATCGCCATCAGTCTCACCTATTTTAGATTCTCCACGTACAATTCCACCGTCTGCAAGATCAGCTATTAATTCTATTGGACTTAGAGTTGAAGGCAAAATATTACCATTGACAGACAAAACTTTACTAGATTCTATTAGGGCTTGATCGAAACCACCTGTTATATTTGTCATAGCTGCAATAAACAAATTCCCAAAACTATGACCTTGAAGTCCTTCACCCTTTGAAAATCGATACTGAAACAATTTACCAACCAAAGATTCATCTTCAGCTAATGCAACTAGACAATTTCTAAAATCTCCTGGGGGTATTAGCCCTAATTGCTCACGCAATATACCTGAACTGCCTCCGTCATCCCCTACACTAACGATAGCAGACAAGTTATCTGAATAAATCTTCAGCCCTTTTAAAACAACAGATAAGCCGGTACCACCACCTAAAGCTACAATTTTTGGACCTTTGCTGCGTGCTCTTCTAACATAGACTGTATTGGTTACTTGATCTATGCCCAAAGATGAAAAAAGTATTGGGCTAAGCGATCTATATAACCCTATTGCTGCAAAACCAATAGCACCTAGTCCAACTATTCCAACGATTACACCTTCCCAATGTCCTGGCAAAAGTTCTGGGATAACGAAATCAAATACATTTTTAATAATAAAGGCGATTCCTAACGAACAAATCATTATGCCAATTAGACCTAGTAGTAACCACCGCTTTATTCCCAACCCAAAATAAAATAATTTATATAATAGGCTCACATGTTTGGATCTACCCGGTTTATTTTTAAGTTTGCTATTCAAAATACAAAGTTAAACATCTCATTTATTTTTTAAAGATTCTAGTTTTTCTTGTAAAAGATCCGTAGTTTTTTGAGGGTTGGCTTTACCTTTTGTTTCTTTCATTACTTGACCAACGAGAAATCTTATAACATTTAATTTACCATCTAAATAATCCGAAACTGATTGAGGATTCCTATCAAGCACGTTAGCAATTGCTAGTTCAATAACAGAAACATCAGAAATTTGTACCAACCCATACAATTCTGCTATTTCATCAGGACTCTTGCCCGATTTATTCATTTCGAAAAATACCCGTTTGCCAATTGCATTACTGAATTTGCCAGTTATTATAGAATCCATTAAATTAAATAGGTTTCCAGGAGTAAATTTTAAATCGGCAATATTTTGACCACTTTCATCTAATAATTTAGATATATCACCTATAATCCAATTAGCTACATTTTTCCCATAAACAACCTTTTGATCTTCGGGTAAAACTCTGGTTGCCATAACTGATTCAAAATATTCAGCAATCTGTTTAGATGCAATAATTATTTCTGCATCATAATCATTTAAGCTATATTCATCCATAAGCCTAGTTTTCTTGACACTTGGTAACTCTGGTAAATTTTCGTTTATATTTTTAATAAGAGTAGAATCTATTTCTAATGGCGGAAGATCTGGTTCAGGAAAGTACCTATAATCCGCTATTTCTTCTTTAGATCTTTGAGAAACAGTAATTCCTTTTTCCTCAACCCATCCTCTAGTTTCTGACAAAATCCGTTCATCAGCATCTTTTAACTTAGTCTGTCTTTTTATTTCATATTGTAGTGCTTCATACACAGCCTTAAAACTATTCATGTTTTTAATTTCTACTTTAGGACCCAATTCTTTATCACCGAATTGCTTTAAACTTATATTTGCATCACAACGAAAATTACCCTCTTCCATATTAGCAGTACTAACATTAATATATTGCAATATACTTCTCAGCGAAATTAAATAGGCTCTAGCTTCCTCAGGACTTCGCAAATCAGGTTCACTTACTATTTCCATCAATGGGATGCCCGCCCTATTAATATCCAATAAGCTATATGAAAATTCACCTTCATCTTGACTATGCGATAATTTCGCTACGTCTTCTTCCATATGTACGCGGTTTATTCTTATTGGTTTAGTCGATCCATCTACTTGAATCTCCAAAATCCCAGAGGTCGCAATAGGTTTATCATATTGTGAAATTTGATATCCTTTCATCAAATCAGGATAAGGATAATTCTTACGATCAAATTTGGTTCTTTCATCTATCTCACACTGTAGTGCCAATCCCGTAGATATAGCTAATTCTACTGCTTTTAAATTTACTACCGGAAGTGTTCCAGGCATCCCCATACATACCGGGCATACAACAGTATTTGGTTCTAACCCCTGATATTGAGAATTACAAGAACAAAACATCTTACTGGCAGTTAATAATTGACTATGAACTTCTAGACCAATAACGACCTCATATCTCATCCAACAATGACTCCATTGATATTATATTAGTTAGATTAAAAATATATTTGCCACAATATATTAATTATCACATATAAACCTTCAATTGATATTGATTAGTTATATGATTTATTCACTCCATGCTCCTTTACCTATCAAAGGTACAAATCTACAATTCCCGCATGTTTTAGCAATATACGAATTTTCAGTTTTAACTACCTTAACTAATTCTTGATTTTTTCTATCGCCAACAGGTATTACTAATCTACCCATTGGGGATAATTGTTCCACTAACTGTAAAGGCAACTTCGGAGCAGCAGCTCCTACAATAATAGCATCATATGGCGCCAAGTCAGGATAGCCAAGTTCTTCTCCCGCCTCATATATTTCAACATTAGTGTATCCAAGTTTTGCTATAGATTTTTTACTACTATCCACAAATCTTTTTATTCTTTCTACACCAACGACCATATTAGACAATTCCGCTAACAAAGCAGTTTGGTAACCACTACCAGACCCTACATCTAATACCTTGTCCGTAAATTTCAACTCAAGCAATTCAATCATAATACATACGATTAAAGGCTGTGATATAGTCTGACCATCTCCTATAGATAGCGGAGCATTTTCATATGATAAGTGCTGTTGCTCAAGTGGGACAAACATTTGTCTAGGAACCTTGCTTAAAACCTTTAAAATAGACTTGTCGCTTATACTTACATCTATTTCTTGCAACAGTTGTTTTTTAGCTAATTCCAAATTGACATCCATAAATATAAATTCGTCATCCAATCAAAGCATCTTTATCTAATGATGATGTCTTAACAATTCACCAAATTTTCCAAATATACCTGGATGAAATCTGTGTTTTTTTTATCAATCCATAGGTTCTACTATCAGTACTATGCAGAATATTATCGCCTATTACAAAATATTGATTATTTGCTAATTCCCATTCCTTATTTTCATCGGCAATGGTTAATGGAAATTTGAAGGAAGCCCCATATTCATGCACACGGCCATCTATTTGTAAAATCCCATCTATTATTTCTAATTTTTCATTGGGTAATCCGATAATTCGTTTAATGTGAGCTGCTGTATCAGCTTCGGTATTAAATATAACAACACTACCTCTATTGATATTATCAAGATTTTTGGAACACAATATCCATTCACCTTCACGAAGAAAAGGATCCATACTATTTCCTACAACTTTGTAAAAATCAAATGATCTGAAACATTTCAATTCAACACCATTATTACGAAAGACACTAAAAGTAGTATTCAACTTTTTAAAAGATAACATATTAATACATTATTTTTCACACAAGAAACAATCATGTAATTAATCCAAACCTAATTTATATATTACAGTAATCAGGACTTGTTTTATCAACTAAATTGTTGTTAATCTTCTCTTTACAAATAAAAATATATTAAGGAGATTAGAAATGAATTTTTACAATCTAC
>CAYPYC010000072.1:0-6255 GCA_964414905.1 uncultured Dehalococcoidia bacterium | reverse complement strand
GCAATCAAACTTCTAAAACTCGATATTTAATTAAATTCTTTTACATTCAATAAAACAATGAGTTTAGCTATATATTCATAAAAACTAAATTCATATGATATACTTTCGTGCAATAAAACCAAATTCAAACAATATGGAGAATTTATGAATTCTAAAGTTATTGGAGCTATGTTAATACTCGGACCACTATTGACTGTTTTACCATGGATCGTACTTGGTAGTGATACATCCGGCATGACACCTTCGGAACAAATTACTGCAATCTTAGCAGAATCAGGTACAGTGGAAGCTAGATCAATTCTTAATGTATTTGGTGGAATATTTATGTTTGCAGGACTTTATTACCTAGCACGAACATTAAAAAGTGATAATACCGTAAGTAACCACTTCGCTGAAATTGGTGGGTTATTGCTTTTAGTAAGTCTACCAATATGGGTAGTTCTAATGGGTACAGACATATCGGCTATAGACGCGGCTAAAGACCATGGAAATGAGGTTGGTGCAACAATAATAGCATCTTCTTTTGGATTACAAATGGTTGGAATATTGCTAGTTGTTGGACTGTTCTCACTTGGGATATCACTAACTTTGCTAAGAAAGTATAAAGGAATTATTGGCATACTATTTATTATTGCATCAGTATGCGCTTTTATAGATATGGTAATTGGAGCAGATAACGCAGCATTCGATATCATTTCAATGATAGGTTGGATGGGAATGTTCCTCATTACCCTTGTAACAGGTATATTAACTACGCTACAGAAAGAGAATCAACCCGAAGCATAAACTATTGATTATCTATTTTCCTAAGATTGATTCCCTATCGGCAATCAATCTTAGGAAGAGCCTACATTTCAAATATAACTTTTTATTAAGCCTGAATAATTAAATTACCTGAATTTTATAAACTCACTTAGTGAATCAGGATTTTTTACTGTACCCAAATTTACCGCCTCTTCAATATTAGATCCATTCAAAATCTTTTTGATTGGGATTTCTAGTTTCTTACCATTTAGTGTAGTAGGAATTTGAGAAACTTGGAAAATTGAATTAGGAATATACCGAGGCGATAAATCGGATTTGATTTTGGATATTATTTCCAACTTCATACTTGGATTTATTTTCAATCCATTTTGCAGTTGCACAAAAAGCAGTATCTTTCCATCCTTTAATTCAAATCCCGTATCAATAACAATACTGTCCATGATTTCTGGAACTGCATCCAAAACCTCATAAAATTCACTGGTACCCATTCTAATACCCGACCTATTTAAAGTTGAATCTGACCTACCATAAATCTTGCAACCACCATTAGAGTTTATTTCTATCCAATCTCCATGCCGCCAAATATTGTCAAAAACCTCGAAATAACTATTTTTATAGATGCTTCCATCATCTCCCCAAAAAAAGACAGGCATACTCGGCATGGGTTTTGTGATTACCAATTCCCCAACCGAATCAACAATTGGCTCCCCACATTCGTTATATGCTTCGATTTGAGCACCTAAAGTCCTTGCCTGTATCTCTCCAATTTTTACTGGCAAAATTGGCACTGGGCCAACAAAACCAGTACATAAATCAGTTCCCCCACTATAAGAACCTAAATGAACGTCCGATTTCACATTAGAATACACCCACTCGAATCCATCATCTGACAATGGGGCACCCGTAGAACCAATACCTTTTAAATCAACCATCTTATATTTATCTTTAGGAACAATTTTATTTTTCATACAAGCATTAATATAAGGTGCACTCAACCCAACATAAGTTGCCCCAGTTAGTTCAGATATTTCCCATATTTTATCGGTGTTGGGATAGGTAGGTGAGCCGTCATAAAGTACAATGGTCGCTTTTACAAGTAATCCACTTACCACTACATTCCACATCATCCATCCAACTGTCGTAAACCAAAAGAACCTGTCAGAATCCTGAATATCCAAATGGAAAGATAACGTCTTATAATGTTCAAGTAAAATACCACCATGTCCATGAACAATAGGTTTAGGACGTCCAGTAGTGCCTGACGAATATAGAATCCATAATGGATGATCAAATTCAACTTGTTCGAATTCTAATACAGATTCATCCATCACTATTTCATCCCACAAAGTTCTGTTATCTGAAGAATTAACTTTGCAACAACCTATATTTTCCACTAAAATCGTATGCTTTATACTTGGTATCTTCTCGATTAATTGATTGATCTGTTTAGTACGATCATTATTTTTACCCGCATACCTATAACCATCTGAAGCTATTAAAATCTTTGGTTCTATTTGTCCGAATCTTTGAACTACACTGTTAACCCCGAATTCAGGAGAACAAGAGGACCATATAGCCCCAATGCTTGCAGTAGCTAGAAAAGCCACGACTGACTCCAATGAGTTTGCCATATAAGCGGCGACACGATCACCTTTGGTCAAACCAATGCTTTTCATAAAACTTGCTAGATTCGCTACCTGAAAATACAATTCTTCGTACGAAACAGTTCTCTTTTGACATTCCTCATTAATTGTTATGATAGCCGTATCATTATCTCTTTTTGCAAATACTTGTTCACTGTAATTAAGTTTAGCTTCAGCAAACCACTTTGATTCATATATTGATGTCCCCTCCAACACATTAGAATAGCCATTCAATTCCCCGACATTAAAATATTCCCATACTGATTCCCAGAATTCTTCATGCTTATCCACAGACCACCGCCACAAATCCTGATACCCTTCAAAATGCAGATTTTTTTTCGATTTCAACCAAGTCATATAATGTATTAATTTAGAATTAGTTACACGTTTTGAATCAGGGCTCCAAAGCACGTCAGAGGAATCACGATTATAATTATTATCAGTATTTAGGTGTTTCATATCAGCCTATTGTTCAAAAGTCACAAGTAATTATCGGTATGACAACTGTTTCAATCTAATAAATTCTTTGGAAATATTCTACTCATTTCAAACTTTTGCTAACATGTTACCATTAGAAATCTAAACGGAACTAGCAAATAATTTACAACAAGATAAAAAAGATAGGTTATATACAATAAACGAACACAACTTCAGAGAGGAGCAAAGATTAATGTCAGCAAATAAAAACATTTCGGTTTACACAAAATTGGGAGTTAAGCCCATAATTAATGGAAGAGGATGTATTACAATTCACGGCGGTAAAACAATGAGCCAAACGGTGGTAGCATCTATGCTAGAAGCTAGCAAAAGTTGCGTCCTGTTTGAAGATTTGATGGAAAAGGCATGCGAAAGGATAGCAAAATTGACCGGAGCTGAAGGAGCATTCATTTCTTCTGGTGCAGCAAGCGGACTATTTATATCTGGCGCAGCATGTTTAACAGGAAAAGATTCAAATGCGATTGAAATTCTGCCTACCGTAAAATCTGGCAGAAATCATTTTATAATTAGCACAGTAGACGAACATTCTTATGTCCACCAGGCTTTTAGAGCTTGTGGAGGACAATTAGTTGAAGTAGGCACAAATTTTTCTGTATCTAAAGAGGATTACGCAGACGCCATAACTGATAAAACAGCAGGTTTAGTATTCTTCTACGGTTCACAAACTAAAGAAGAACTGAAGGAAATTATAGAAGTTGGACAACAACATTCGATACCAGTCGTAGTTGACTGCGCTGCACAAATACCCCCAAAATCAAATTTGACTGACCTTGTTGAAATGGGAGTGGACCTAGTTGTTTATAGCGGAGGAAAAGGAATTGGAGGTCCACAATGTACTGGCCTAATCCTAGGCAAAAAAGAGCTTATTGATGCTTGCGTATTAAATGGAAGTCCAAACTCAGCTATTGGAAGAAGTATGAAAGTAGGGAAAGAGGAAATAATTGGACTGTTAACTGCGGTTGAAGAACTTATGAACAACGACGAAGAGGCTCTTCTAAAAGAATGGGTGTCTTGGTGCGACACAATTGTTGCAGGTGCAAATGGATATTCTGGCGTATCAGCCAAAACAATTCAGCCCTACTCACATTTGGCAGGCGGAGCACATGCACCTGGTAGTCCAACTGTGGAAATAGATTTCAGAAATTCAACTTTTGATGCTGACTATGTAAGAAATAAACTTGAAAATGGAGACACCCCAATAATGGTCTCAACAGAACTTTGGGAAACAGAACTAACAGATGCTAAAGATGACGTTATAGTCCTCGGTCCAGGTGCCTTACAAAAAGGCGAAGCAGAGATTATTGCAGAAGAATTAAAGCAAATATTAACTAACAGGTAAATTACTTTTTAATCAAAAGGACAAATACATGACACAAATACGTAAGCCATCACTTACCCCAAAAGAAGCTTTCGACCTTCATCACGAAGCATTAGTGATCGATGCTCAACAACCTCCTGCAACAAGAGGGTTTTTATTTACGCCAACAATGAAAACCAAACTAGCAGAACTATCCGAAAAAGGATATGCGAGGACTGAAGCAAGCAGTATTTTAGCCAAAATAGCAGCTAATGAAATCCAAAAATCAGATGTTGCTAAAAAAGAATATATGGACCTTTGGGCAAGGTCAGGCGTCACTATAGCTAGTTCATGTTTGATGGGACCAGCACCATTTGATGATGCATTCGAAATTGCTGTAGACAATATTTCCCATGCAAGAGCTTATGCAAATGCACTACCTGAAGATTTTGAGATCGTTTTGACAAGCGGTGACATAGAAAGGGTTTATAAAGAAGGTAAACGAGGGGTAAATTTAAATTTCCAAGACACCACTCCATTTGGTAGTAATCTTGACCGCGTTGATTATTTCTATAATTTAGGTTTACGCATCGTTCAGTTGACATATAATTTACGTAATCTGGTAGGAGACGGCTGCACTGAGATATATAAAACGGGCTTAAGCTATTATGGAAAAGCTCTCGTCGAAAGACTTAATGACTTAGGTATGATTGTTGACGTAAGCCATTCATCTCAACAAGTAGGTTGGGATGCTCTAGAAACCTCTAGAACTCCGATAATGATCTCTCATTCTTCCAGTAATGCTGTTTGTTACCATGATCGTGGTAAAGACGATGATTTAGCAAAAGCGGTTGCAGATAGAGGCGGATTTTTTGGTGTAGTGATTGTACCAGGGTTTGTTCAGAATAAAAAACCTATAGCTACCCTCGATGACTTTGCTGAACATATAATGCATCTTGTTAACGTCATGGGCATTGACCATGTTGGGATTGGTAACGATATCTGTGGTAACGGTCCAGAAACTGGCGACATGTTTGAATATCCCGATAATATGCCAGCAACAATCCAATATTTCAAGGAACACCCTGATGTATTTAATTGGTCGGGATTTAGACCGGAACATAGGATAACAGATGAATATAAACTCGCCGATTACAAAAATTTTGGGGACTGGCCTAACCTGACTGTAAAATTAGCTGAAAAAGGATTTAACGAAGAAGAACTAAGAAAATTAATCGGGTTAAACTACCTGAAATATTATAGAGAAGTTATTGGATAAATTATTAAATTACTATCCACATACACCATCTGCTTTAATCATGATTAGCGTGTAATTGTCATCAGTAGTCGTAGAGGTTTCAACCTCCTCGATACTTCAATCATTTAAAACTTTGTTCCTCGACCGATGAATCTCTTGACACATTTGGTCTAACTACTAATTGAGGGACACTAACATTCGTTGGCATCTCAGCAACATTAGCGATGATTTTTGCAACATCGACTGGGTCTACCATATTAGCCCTATCTTCTTCTGAAGGTGGTACGGGTCTCCTGTCTAAAGCAGGTGTTCTAACTTCACCTGGAATAATTGCTGTAGCCCGAATACGATTAAATTTATATTCAGCATTTATAAATTCTGTGAAATTAATTATTGCTGACTTTGTTGCACCGTAAATCATGCCTCCCTGAATACTTGGAGAAAGCCCAGCTATAGACGAAACATTTATAATTGTCCCTGAATCAATTTTAGACATTTGTTCAACCACAGCTTGAGTACAATAAATCGTGCCAAGGATATTTGTCCCAACAACAGATTCAATTTCAGACTCTGGTGTACTTAGCAACCTCCTATGATTCGAACTATGACCCGCATTGTTTATCAATACATCAATCTGACCAAATTTTTTAATTACATCATCAACCATTTGAAACACCATTTCACGATTTGAAACATCAAGAGCGAAAATACCCGCATCAATTCCGTGTTTTTTTATTTCACCTTTTGCCACATTTAATTTATCAATGTTTCTACCAACACAAATCAACTCAAAT
>CAYPYC010000071.1:3907-6284 GCA_964414905.1 uncultured Dehalococcoidia bacterium | reverse complement strand
AAAACTAATAATTCAGAAAAATATCATCAAAACTTATCCCAATTTATAATACCATCGTCTACTCCAGGGATAAGTGTTACAAAAAAATTGGATAAAACTGGTATGCGTTCGTCTGATACTGCTGAACTTGTTTTTGATAATGTTAAAGTTAATCAATCTAATTTACTAGGAGTGGAAAATGAAGGGTTTTATCAACTTGCCAGTGGACTCCAGAGAGAGAGATTATTAGCTTCGATCATGAGCGTAAGTGCTGCTGAAGATACTTTAGCTGATACCATAAATTACCTTTCAAGTCGTAAAACTTTCGGTAAATTTCTGAAATCTCATCAAGTAATTCGTCATAAGGTCGCTGAACTGGCTACTGAAATTGAATCAGCGAAAGCGTTGAATTACATGGCTGCTGAACTATATTCCAACGGAATTGATTGTAGCAAGCAGGTATCTATGGCCAAATTGCATACAATGCAAGTGGTTAACAAAGTTGCTTATGAAACAGTTCAGATGCACGGAGGCTATGGGTATATTCGAGAATTAAGTGCAGAGAGATTTGCTAGAGATTACAGACTTTGGGCTATAGCTGGCGGTACTAATGAAATGATGAAAGAAATAATAAGCAAAAATATTTTGGGTAAGATCGAATCGGACTAAGTTTCTCCTAACCACATATCATCGAGCTTATTGAATCTTTTTATAATGTCTTCCATAGTAGAGTTGTTTAGCTCGAATTTGGAATTAGCCAAATTAATATTCTCTATTAGATGTTGGGTGTTTCCAGTACCTACGATAGCTGTGTCTACATTGGGATTGGTCAAAACGAATCCAAGAGCTAATTCTTGATAATTTTCAGGCGCATCTATAATTGGGCCTAATGTCTTCATGAGTTTTGCTCTGTTGCCGTAACTGTTAGGTGCGGCGCTCTTAGTTACTTTAGTATCCCATATGGCATTTGCGATAGGGCGTTTGATAATAACGCCCATTTTATTTGTTTGTGCTTGTCCTATGTAGCTCAAAGAATGTTGATCAACCAAGTTAAGGCTTGTTTGCAAGGTGTCAAATAAATTAGACTCAACTGCCCATTGTGCTGCTTCTTCATCACCACTATAGCCTATGAATCTTGTTTTACCAGATTTTTTCAATTCTTGTAACGCTTGTATTACTTCGCCCTTGGCAAGAGTTGTAACGTCGCATGTATGTAACTGGATTAAATCTAAATATTCAGTATTCATCCTTGTAAGACTTCTTTCAACGCTATGGATGATAGTTTTAGCGGTCCAAGGTTTTCCTTTTTGTTCTCCAACTGAATGTCCCGCTTTGCTTGCTAAGACATATTTATCTCTTCTGTGGGAAACTGTCTTACCTATTACTTCTTCGGAATTTCCATAACAAGCTGCTGTATCTAAAAAATTTATGCCATTGTCTAATGCTGTATTAAGTAATAAATCGGATTTATCTAATTGGGTTAACATTTCTGCTTCTCCGATTTTGACTAGCCCTATACCAAGCCTGCTTATCTTTAAATTTGTCTTGCCTAAAGTTCTATATTCCATATCGAAACTCCAAATTATTTAAATAGATTATATGACTATATATTCTTAATCGAACGCACTGAGTTAATTCTTGTTTCTGCAAGTTGGTCAGCGGCGATACTAGTAGGAATAGATTGTTTATTTGAGATGGAAATAACTTCTAAGGTTGAATGATAAATGTTTTCGGTTATTGTTTTTGAACGTTCTGCGTTATATTCTATTCCGACTTCACATGAAGCATTTATTATTCCGCCTGCATTGATAATATAATCCGGTGCATATATTATTCCTTTCTTATGTATGTCATATCCGTGTTTTACATCAAGTAGTTGGTTATTAGCGCCGCCAGCAATTATTGAGCATTTCAATTTAGGTATTGTTTCGTCATTTAGTATTCCTCCAAGGGCACAGGGTGAAAATATATCCATATCTGTTTCAAATATACTATTTGGTTCGATAGTTTTTATTCCTAGAGATTGTGCTTTTTGAACGGCAATAGAATTGATATCAGATGCTATCAATTGTGCTTTCTCTTTTAGTAAATGTAATGAAGTATTGTACGCTACGTTTCCAAATCCTTGGAAAACTACAGTTTTACCGTTTAAGTTATCGTCACCCCATTTGCTTTTAGCCGCTGCTTTCATGCCAAGATATACGCCTAAACCGGTCATCTCGGATGTGTCACCGCTGCCCCCAGATGATTGAGGTAATCCAACAACATGATTTGTTTCTTCAGCAATAAATTCTAAATCTGCTGGAGTCATACCTACATCTTCAGTTGTGATATACCTTCCACCTAACGTATCAACGTGTTTGCCAAATGCTCTCAATAAAGCTTCATTTTTATCTTT